>CAZBCB010000048.1:0-11852 GCA_964489905.1 uncultured Bacteroidales bacterium | reverse complement strand
ATTATAGCGGTTTGATATTTTGTTGATTTATACAACAAATTTTCTTTTTTATTGTTATTGTTACATCATAAGATAATTTTTTAAGCCGGAGGATAAGATGAGGCAGTTAAAAATCACAAAGTCAATTACTAACCGAAATAGTGATTCTTTAGAAAAATACTTACATGATATTGGCAAGGAAGAACTTATTACCCCTGAAGAAGAAGTAGAACTTGCCAAAAGAATTAAAATGGGAGACCAGGAAGCTCTGGAAAAGCTCACCAAGGCTAACCTGCGCTTTGTTGTTTCTGTAGCCAAACAATATCAGCATCAGGGTTTAAGCTTACCTGACCTTATCAACGAAGGCAATCTTGGATTGATTAAGGCTGCAAAAAAATTTGACGAAACCAAAGGTTTTAAATTTATATCCTATGCTGTATGGTGGATAAGACAATGCATTTTACAGGCATTAGCCGAACAATCGAGGATTGTGCGCCTTCCGCTGAATAAAATCGGAGCACTGAATAAAATTAATAAAGCATTTTCACAACTCGAACAACAACATGAGCGTGAGCCATCGCCCGATGAAGTGGCCTCCATGCTTGAACTTCCCGAAGAAAAAGTTGCAACTACCCTGGAACTGTCGGGCAGACATCTTTCTGTTGATGCTCCTTTTCAGGACGGTGAAGACAACAGTCTTCTGGATGTTATTCCCAGCTACGACACACCGTCAACCGACAGTAAACTGATTGAAGAATCACTGATGGTTGAAATTGAACGCACGCTGAATACCCTTCCTGAAAAGGAAAGCAGTGTGATAAGGGCTTTTTATGGCATCGGTACAAAACCCATGTCTCTTGAAGAAATTGGCCAGTCAATTGGTATATCAAGAGAAAGAACACGGCAAATAAAGGAAAAAGCCATAAAACACCTCAGGCAGAAAACGAAAAACAAACTGCTTAAGGCTTATTTAGGCTAATAATAAAATATTCTGTTAAATTGTTGTTATTAAACGTAATACGTTTTACAAAAGTTTTGAACTAAAGTATGATGATTACGTAAACAATAACATTAATCATTTAAATCTTTTATAAATATGAAAATGGTCCGTTCTTTTATTGGATTGATATTCTCTTCATCGCTGGGTATTTTATTACTTTTATCCTGCGAAAGAGATAAAGACAGATTAAGTGATGAAATAGTAACGCTTGCTGAAACGGAAGCTATTAATAATGCAATCTTTGAAGAGATTGACGGCACCGTTGAATCAGCTATGGCAACACTCGACCTGAATGAGTATTCAGCGTCTTCGGTTAAATCAACATCTGCTGATGCATGTCCGGTTATTACTGTTGACCATCCTGACACTACTTACTTCCCTAAAATAGTCACCATCGATTATGGTGATGGCTGTTCCCTTATTTTTAATAATGACACCATTACCCGAAAGGGCAAAATAATGATTACTGTCACAAACCGTTACTTTGTAACCGGTGCTAAACGTATTATTACTTTTGATAATTTTTATATCAACGATGTAAAAGTTGAAGGTACCCGTACCATCACTAACCTCGGCCTTAATGAAAAAGAACATCTCACTTTTTCCATTAAACTTGAGAATGGTAAAATAACCTTTAGTGATGACAGATATGTTACCTGCGAAAGTGAAAGAATGCGCGAATGGGCGAGGTTAAGTGACTGGTCAAAAGATACAGTATATATTACTGGATGGATAAACGGAACCAACATTAACGGTGATAATTACACCTGTGAAATTGATAAACCATTGGTGCTGATTCATTGTCTGGTATTTAACCGTCGCTGGACTATTGTTGACGGAAGCCTTGTGATTACTATAGGAAATGAAAGCCCGATAGTAATTGATTACGGTGATGGCACCTGTGACAGAAGAATGGAAATTTCCAAAGACAATAAATCCCGCTCAGTGGAATTTCATTACCGGCATCACTGGAGGTCAAGAAAGTATTAACCCAAATTCGTCAATTGATAAAATCAATTTGACGAATCAACTAACAAAATCTAATCATTCCGAATCGTCGGAATGAAAGATGTTGTTTGTCAGGAAAGTCAATAGAAACAAAATGTTTAAATATTAATTATGTTTCTATTGACTAATCTCGGATTAATCTTTAACAATATTTAACGGTGAATCAGGTTCCTGCGTAATAATTTTTATCTGAGCCTGCTTCAGTCCGGCGGATTCTGCGTTGATTATTATTTCTCCTGTTTCGTTTGTTGCCTGTATGATTACCTGTGCTAATCCGTTAAACAACTTACGCTTCCATTCAGAAGCCGGGCTATAAACCTGAAAAACACCCGGGTCAGTATTTGGCTCATCCCATTGGTGTTTTTTTCTGAATCGTTGACCGGTTACCGCGTATGTATTTAACCCGGGTTTAAGGACAGATCGGTCAATCTGCCACGATTGGCCAGGCTGATCACGCTGTATGCCTGAAGCAATCTGAACACCGTTGATATATATGGATTGATTTTCGACAATGCTTTTGGCAAATAAATGCACCGACGTCTTTTCTCCTAACTGAGGAAGCTCAAAAGTACCACGAACAACAATCAGTGTATCTTTATATGTGCGCCAGTCTTTATGCTTTACACTGAATGCAGGAATCCACGAACTATTATCTATGTCGGGTGAAACCTGCGGGCAATCTTTTAATGAATTAACCGGTAATTCTTTCAGGTTTTCAATCTCCGCGATATATACTGATTCTATAAAACGTTCATTTTCATGGCTTGAAGGATTTCCGTTTCCTATTCCGATAATTTTACCCGGCCCGCTAATTGTAAATATGACTTCATTCTGGGCATCGGGAACCAACCGTCCTTTAGAATCGGCCACAGCAACGGTCAATACAGCAACATCCCCACGGTTTGCAGATAATTTGGTTTTATCAGTGTTAAGTAATAAATATGCAGGTTGACCGGTAGTTTCAGTTTTTTGAGTCAGTAATACCTTCCCTTTTTTATAACCACGGGCAATTAAAGTACCTGGCTGATATACAACCTTCCATTCAAGATGCCCGTTAACAGGCATGCGTTGCTTGCCAATTTTTTTACCATTAAGAAAGAGTTCCACCTCATCGCAATTACTGTATGCAACCACATTAACAGTGTCCTCCTCCTTTCCTTTCCAGTTCCAGTGAGGATAAATATGTAACACCGGGTCATCTGACCACCATGCTTTCAGAAAGTAAAATATATCTTTAGGAAAACCGCATAAATCAACAATTCCGTATTGTGATGATACAGCAGGCCATTCATAGGGATTTGATTCACCATGATAATCGAAACCAGTCCAGTAAAACAGTCCTGCCAGGTAAGGTCTTTCTGAATAAAATTTCCATCCATATTCAGTTCCGACGTTTTCGGGCATGCGATTGGAAGGCGCCTTATGGCAGGCAGCATCATCGGTCACATATATGCCGCGTGTTCCTATGGTATTACTTTCTTCAGTACCGATCCCTGCCTGCCATGGAAACTTTTTATGGTGCTGGTCAATATCGCCCTGCACAATATAGTTATAACCCATTACCTGCATAACGGTACCTGTTCCCCAGTCCCATCCTCCGCTCACTGCAGTGGTTACGGCACGTGACGAATCAAGTCTGTTGGCAAAATCTTGCATAGTTAATCCAATACGGGCACCTTTAACATTGCCTTCAATAGCCCATTCCTCATTTCCAAGCGACCATAATATAACCGACGGATGGTTACGATCACGTTTAATCAGGTTTTCCAGATAACCCAGGTGCTCTGAGTTAATACCCATTAACCGGTTTTCATCAAGAACCAGCATACCCAGGCGATCGCACGCATCAAGAAAAGCGGGAGCCGGAGGATTATGTGCAGTACGGATGGCATTACTACCCATCTCTTTAAGACGACGTATCCTGTATTCGTGAAGGGCATCAGGCACAGCCACTCCCACACCTGCATGATCCTGATGAAGGTTGGTTCCTTTTATCTTAACTGATTTCCCGTTAAGGAAAAACCCATTATTGGCATCAAACCTCACAGTGCGAATTCCGAAAATAGTCTGGTAAGAATCAATTATTTTACCTTCTGAATAAATAACTGTTGTAAGCTTATGTAAATAAGGATTTTCTATTGACCAGAGTATAGGATTATCAACCATAAATGTGCTGCGCCATTCGTTTTCCGCACCGCTTATAAGTTTTTGCTGCTTTTTAACACATTGAGCAACTGTTTTTCCTTCAGCATCGGTAATTATTTCTTCAATATCAATAACTAAAGCATGGCTTGATTCATTTATTATTTGAGTACGGGTAACAATGCTTGCCCTGGAGTTATCCTCATTCAATTCAGTAGTTACAAAAGTGCCGTTGGATGCTATGTGCAGCGGACTGGTTTTTATAAGCCAGACATGGCGGTATATGCCTGCTCCCTCGTAGTACCATCCCTCTTCCATAGTGGCATCCACACGCACGGCAACCGTATTTTCACCTCCGTAATTGATATAATCGGTTATGTCATATTCAAACGTATAATAACCGCTATGATTTGTCCCGCAATAAAATCCATTGACCCAGACAACGGCATCGCGGTGTACTCCTTCAAATTGAATAACAATACGTTTACCCAGATCAGCGTCAGGAATATAAAATTTCTTACGGTACCATCCGATACTATTTTCAGGGAAATTACGCCCTATAGCTTTGTATCCATGGCTATGCCCACCCTTCGGATCAAAAGGAAGTTCAATACACCAGTCATGCGGCAAATCAAGAACACGCCATGCACGATCATCAAATTCTGCTGCAGCAGGTCCATCTCCATAACCCGTTTTAGCAAAATATGAAAAATAGCCTGTGCCATGGCCATAATCTTTTAAAGCATCAGTTGCATGACCTAGTGCAAAACGCCAATTGTAATCCATGAGCAAACGTTCACGCAGACTATTGTTTACTTCACCTGCATATATTAATGTCCTGACAAATAAAGTAAAGAAAAGAACTGATAAATATTTTGAAAACGACTGTTTTTGTACTGTATTTTTTGTCATAATATAGATTTTATTTACCTAAAGCTACATTATTTTTCTCTTTCAGGTAAATTTCGTAAAAAGAAAAAACTATTTTCAGGTAAGAAAACTATTTTTAGAGGAGATCAGTCAATAAAAACGCCATATACTTTTAAACATACTGTTTCTATTGACGGGTTTTGGCTTAACTAATTTATGGTTATGTTTTAAGTTAAAGAAATATATCAGGGTTAATGCAATTAATCTGCCAGCCTGTCAGGGTATGAAAATCCTGCAGAATTCCGTAATACGATCTGACAAAGTACCGTTGCCTTCGAGTGCTTTAATAAATGCACTTCCAATAATAGCACCTTGAGAATATTCGCAGGCCTGAATGAATGTCTCACGTGATGAAATCCCAAACCCTATCATTCTCGGATTTTTTAAATTCATAGCCTGTATGCGCCTGAAATAATCTACCTGTGCGGGAGTGAATCCTTTTTTTATGCCGGTTGTGGATGAAGCTGATACCATATAGATAAACCCTCTGCTGGCTTCATCTATTAGTTTTATTCTATCTTCACTGGTTTGCGGCGATATTAAAAAAATCATATGCAGGTTATTTTGTTCAAAAAGTTTTTGATACTCCTGCAGATAAAAATCAAAAGGTAAATCAGGTAAAATAACCCCGTCTATACCAATATCGCTACATTGCCGGCAAAACCGGTCAACGCCGTATTGGAGAACCGGATTTATTGAACCCATCATTATTAATGGAATATCGACCTCATTCCTTATATCTGAAATTTGCTGAAACAACAGTTTAAGACTCATTCCGTTCTTAAGTGCCCTGTCATTACTTTTTTGTATCACAGGACCGTCAGCCAGTGAATCAGAAAAGGGAATCCCTATTTCAATCATAGAAACACCACATTTTTCAAGCGCTTTAATTATAGGCACCGTTGAATTAATTTCGGGGAAACCAGCGGTAAAATAAACAGAAAGCCTGTTTTTATTGTTGGAATTAAAAAGTTGATTTATCCTGTTCATATTATTTCCTTTGATCGTATAAAAAAATTTTTACTCTTTTCTTTTATTGTTAAATGTTCATCATCAGGGAAATACCATGTTACTTTATTTAAATTTCAGTCTCATTCATATATTTGATATATGTCGCCAGATCCTTATCACCCCTTCCTGAAAGAATGACAACTACAACTTCGCTTGTTTCAAATTTATATTTATCAAGTAAAGCGAGTGCATGAGCCGGTTCAAGGGCAGGAATAATACCTTCAAGCCTTGTAAGCCGGAAAGCTGCTTTAAGTGCTTCGTCATCAGTAGCATATTCAAAAATAGCTCTGCCGGTCTTGTGCAGATATGAATGAATGGGGCCAATACCAGGATAATCAAGGCCCGCAGAGATTGAATACGGCTCAACAATCTGCCCGTCGTCAGTCTGCATTACCATTGTCCGGCTACCGTGTAAAATGCCTGTTCTTCCCAGCACCATTGTTGCTGCTGATTCACCTGATTCCACACCTTTTCCGGCGGCTTCAACCGCAATCAGTTTTACTTCATTATCAGTAAGATAATGATAAAAGGCTCCGGCTGCATTACTTCCTCCTCCTACACAGGCAATAATGTAATCGGGATTTGCTTTACCGGTATGCTCTTTCAACTGCCATTTCATTTCTTCGCTGATAACCGATTGTAATCGGGCAACAAGGTCGGGATATGGATGCGGCCCAACGACCGAACCAATGATATAATGCGTATCCACAGGATTGTTAATCCAGTCTCTGATTGCTTCATTGGTGGCGTCTTTGAGTGTCATATTACCGCTGTGCACCGGAATAACCTCTGCACCTAACATTTTCATTCTTAATACATTGGGTTGCTGGCGTTCCACATCAAGTTTTCCCATGTAAACAACACATTTCAGCCCCATTAAAGCACAAACCGTGGCTGTTGCAACACCATGCTGCCCTGCACCCGTTTCAGCAATAATACGTGTTTTGCCTAACCGTTTGGCCAGCAATATCTGTCCGATAGTATTATTAATTTTGTGCGCTCCGGTATGATTTAAATCCTCACGTTTTAAAAAAATCCTTGTTTTATAGAATTCTGACAAGCGTTTTGCATAATATAACGGTGAAGGGCGTCCGGCATAATCTTTAAGCAGATTTCTGAACTCAGATTGAAATTCCTTATCGGTAATAATTTTCAGGTATTCATCCTGCAACTCCTTAACATTAGGATAAAGCATTTCAGGTACAAAAGCACCTCCAAACTCACCATAAAAACCTTTTTCGTTTACTTTATAATCCATTGATTAAATCAGTTTTACTTTATTAATAAATTCACCAACCAGAAAAACATCTTTATATCCATCGCTAATTTCAAAGCGGCTGTTAATATCCACTCCATACAGACCCGGGTGTTTAACGGCTGAAATTGCCTCTATATCTTCAATGCCAATGCCTCCACTCAGAAAAAAGGGTTTCTGGAATTTGTATTTATCAAGGTTAGCCCAGGGAAACTTAACTCCTGAACCTCCATACGAATCTGTTTTACTGTCAAATAAGAAAAAATCACAAAACGGAAGGAAGGGCTCAGTTAAATTAAAATCAAAATGTTCATCAACCCTAAAACTCTTAATAATGCTGATTCGTTTGGCTTTTAATGCTGATACTACCTTAACATCTTCATCTCCGTGCAACTGAACTATGTCAAGGTTGTATCGCTCAATCAGTTGAACAATTTTTTCAGGACTTTCATCAACAAATACGCCTACTTTATAAATATACGGCGGTATTTTACGCAGCAGACGTGGATCAAATCTGTCCCCTACATATCGTTTTGATGAAGGATAAAAGATAAATCCGAGTAAATCAGGTTTACAGGCGGTAATCTCACGAATATTCTCACGGTTTCTCATTCCGCATACTTTTACTTTCATAGTTTTTCCTTATTTATTAATTGGTTGATATTCAATTGTTTATAAATTCTTGTTTTATAGTATCAGATGTTTTTCATACCAATTAAAATAATTGTTTAACGAATGACATAAATGCCAAAACCGGATCGGATTGACGCATAAACTGTTCTCCGATTAAGAATCCCTGATAGCCGGCAAATTTTAATTTTTTCAACATATCGGCAGAATGAATACCACTTTCAGAAATCTTAATAAAATCAGAAGGTATTAAACCTGCCAGTTCAACAGAACAGTTTACGTCAACATTAAAATTTTTCAGATTTCTGTTGTTGACACCAATAATTGATATTTCAGGGGTTGCCATTGCCAGTTCTGATGCATTATGAATTTCAAGAATAATTTGCAAGTTAAGTGAAATTGCCATACGCGCGAGTTTTTTCAGCTGATCTTTATCCAAGGCAGCTGCAATTAGTAAAATAGCATCGGCGCCTATAGCTTTTGATTCAATGACCTGATATTCGTCAATGATAAAATCTTTCCGCAAAATTGGAATCGACACCAGATCCCTTACCCGCATAAGATCGTGAACTGATCCTCCGAAAAAAGCCGAATCGGTAAGAATTGACAATGCCGACGCTCCTCCCCTGAAATAGCCTGTTATCACTTCTTCAACAGTTGCCTCATTATTAAGAATACCTTTGGATGGTGATTTCCTTTTAAATTCAGCAATGATGCCGGTTTTTTCATTATCAAGTAAAGCGTCTGTCAAAGCCAGTGTATTGCGGTTAAAATACTTTGATTTTTCAAGCTTATTAACAGGTTTCTTCAGTGCCTTGTCGGCTATTTCCTGTTTCTTATGCTGAATTATTTTATCAAGAATAGTCATGCCTGCATTGCAATTAAGTTCTTAAAAGCTTTGAGTGCGTTTCCACTATTTATGGATTCCTGTGCCATTTGAATGCACTCAGCAAGAGGTTTCTCAGGAAAATAACAATGTAAGGCCATGCCACTGTTTGCGGCCACAATCATTTGTTGTGCTTCAGTTCCTTTCCCTTCAAGAATATTTTTAAAAATTTCAGCTGACTCCTCAATTGTTTTCCCTCCCTGCAGGTTTTCTGAACTTACTTTTTTAAACCCCAAAGCATCAGGTGATACAATTTGTTCTGCACCATTAATAATAATTTTCACATCATCGGTAAGTGATATTTCATCATAACCATCAAGACTATGTATGATAATAAATTGTTTACCCGACTGCTGGTAAAGGTAACTGTATAGCCGGGCTAATTCAAGGCTAAATACTCCGACAAACTGTTTCATTGGCATACTTGGGTTGACCATCGGGCCTAACATATTATAAAATGTTTTTATTTTCAGCGCTTTTCTGACAGGTGCGACATTTTTCATAGCCGGATTAAACAAGGGGGCATGCAGGAAACATACCCGTGTCTTTTCCATTTCGCGTTTGAGTTTATCAGCGTCCGATGAAAATTTATAGCCAAAATATTCAAGAATATTTGATGATCCGCAACCTGATGAGACACCATAATTGCCATGTTTGGCCACGCATGCTCCGGCACCAGCCAATACAAAAGTAGTAAGCGTTGATATATTGAAGGTATCTTTGCCGTCGCCGCCTGTTCCGCATACATCAATGGTGTCAAAATCTGACAGGTCAACTTTCAGGCACAGGTTAAGCAATGCATCTCTGAATCCTGCAAGTTCATCAACCGTAATACTGCGCATCAGATATACGGTGAGGAAGGCAGCAATTTCAGGTTCACTATATTTTCCGCTGGCTATGTTAGTCAGCACCTCGCCCGCTTCAGTGCGGGTAAGGGTTTTATGCTCAAACAGATAATTAAGAATTTTTCGCATAGACAAATATATTTAAATGTAAAGCTTTTATGACAGATGTAACCAGTTTTTTATTATTTCAAGCCCTGTCTCAGTCATCACTGATTCGGGGTGAAACTGTACACCCCTCACATCATATTGCTTATGGCTTATGCCCATAATCAGGCCGTTCTCGTCAACACAGGTAATTTCAAGACAATCGGGCAAACCATTGCGATCAATAACCCATGAATGATAACGTCCGGCTTCAAACTTCAATGGTAAAGAATCATATAAAGGATCATCAGGTTTTATTACGGTAATCATGCTTGAAATTCCGTGATAAACCTTATCGAGGTTAACCAGTGTTGCACCAAAAGCCTCTCCTATAGCCTGATGACCCAAACATACGCCAAGAATGCTTTTTGAAGGAGAATATTGCCTGATCAGGTCAAGACATATTCCGGCTTCAACCGGTATCCCCGGCCCGGGAGATAACAGAATTTTATCATATTCCAAGACATTTTCAAGTGTGATCTCGTCATTCCGGAAAACCGTAAGCGGATCTGAAGTAAGTTTACCAATATAATGTACCAGATTATAGGTAAACGAGTCGTAATTATCGATAACCAATATTTTTTTCATAATACGTTGTTTCAGGGTTTATTTTATTTCGGCTGCCATTTCAATTGCTTTCTTTAAAGCGCCAAGTTTGTTATTAACTTCCTGCAATTCGCTTTCTTCCTTTGAAATAGCCACTATACCTGCACCTGCCTGATAAAATAAATAGTTGTTTTTACTCAGGAAAGTGCGGATTAAAATGGCATGATTAAAGGTGCCGTTAAAATCAATGAAGCCTATGGCTCCTCCATAATATCCGCGTGCCTGGTTTTCATACTGGTCTATCAGCTGCATTGCTTTATATTTTGGTGCGCCTGAAAGAGTCCCTGCCGGAAAGGTAGCAGTCATCATATCAACCACTCCGGAGGAGTCATGCAGCTCGCCGGAAACCGTTGATACCATGTGCAGAACATGAGAATAGTACTGAATTTCACGATAACTTTCCACCTTTACATTGCCGGCATGACGACTTAAATCGTTCCGGGCAAGGTCAACAAGCATTACATGCTCGGCATTCTCTTTAATATCAGTAGACAATTGCTGGGCAAGCTGTTTATCTTTTTCATCATCACCCGACCGCTTAAAAGTACCGGCAATAGGGTTAATATACGCTTTTCTTTTTTGTATCTTAAGCTGAGCTTCAGGCGAAGAACCAAATATCTTGTAACTGCCATAATCAAAGTAAAAAAGATAAGGTGAAGGATTAATCGAACGAAGTGCTCTGTAAACATTAAATTCATCACCTGAAAACTTTTGTGAGAACTGGCGCGAGAGTACAATCTGAAAAACATCACCACGATAGCAATGTTTTTTACCTGCTGATACCATTTTGATATATTCATCATCAGTAATATTTGAATACTCTGATCCTACGGGTTTAAAAGGATAAGTGGCATAATTTTTACTATTTAACAACGATTCAATTTTTTCTATTTCACTTTGCTCATTATCAAATTGATTTTCTATAATATACAGCATATTCTGAAAATGATTGATTGCAATAATCAGTTTATAAAAACTATACTGTATGTCAGGTATCTTGTATGCATCTTTGACGGGGGCCTGAAGAGAAATTTTTTCAAAATATTTCACTGCATCATAGCAGGTGTAGCCAAACAATCCGTTTACGGGTATTTTCCCGTCGGTATGCTGTGGCTGAAAACACTGAATAAAATCTGTAAATTTTTGTTCAAATGAATCGAGTTCCCCTTTGGCAGTTGATCCATCGGGATAAGTAACAAAATATTTACCATCATCTGCTTTAAAAGTAGCAACAGGTTTGAGGCAGATAAATGAAAAACTGTTTTCGTTTCCGTGATAATCAGAACTTTCGAGCAGAATGCTGTTGGGATATATATCCCTGACTTTTAGATAAATGCTTACTGGCGTAATTACATCGGCAAGCAAGCTCTTAGATACTGTTTTAATTCTTAATTTTTTCATTTTATTATTTTTTTT
>CAZBCB010000047.1:0-11890 GCA_964489905.1 uncultured Bacteroidales bacterium | reverse complement strand
GGAGAATATTTGGCGAAATAAGAAAGAATATTACAAGTAACAAACTATCAGATAAGAAATGGTTAAATAAATTTAATAATAGCATTTTCAAAATTGCAGCTGTTTTTATTATAGCCTTTTTGTTAGGAGGCTTTGTTTCATATTTTTTGTTTAAAAAGCCGGTACTGTTGTCCGAAACTCAAACTGAAATTAGCACTCCTTTGGCATCAAAATCAACAGTTACCTTACCTGACGGATCGGTTGTTATTCTTAATGCGGGCAGTAAAATTAATTATAACAGCACATTTAATGTCAACAACCGACAGCTGTCACTTGATGGTGAAGCATTTTTTAAGGTTGCCGAAAATAAAAAACTTCCGTTTATTGTTCTTACTTCACATATAAATATTAAAGCGCTTGGAACTGAATTTAATGTGAAAGCATATTCTGACGAGAAGGTTATTGTTACTACACTTGTTAAGGGTAAAATAGAAATAGGAAAGAAAAATCAATTTACTGATAATTCTGTAACCATCTTGCTTCAACCTAATCAGAAGGCGTTGTATATCAAAGAGCAGGAAAAAATTGATATAGAGGCTATCAAAGAAGTTGAAGAAGTATTATCCCTTGTTCCGGCACCAAAGGAAGATACTATGTATGTTTTCAGGGAAGTAGATACCAAGCCGGCAATTGTATGGACGGAAAATAAAATGATTCTTCAGAAAGAGTCACTGGCAAGTCTTGCTGTAAAACTCGAACGTAAATATGATGTCGTAATACGTTTTGCTGATGAAGACATCAAACATTTTCGTTTTTCAGGTACACTGCTTGACGAAACAATACAGCAGGTGCTTGATGCTATTATGTTATCATCTCCGATACGCTATTCAATTGAGGGTAAGGTAATTACAATTTATGAAAATCGTAACATGAAAGAAAGATTCAGACAACATCTTAAACATTCGAAATAAAAATAAATTAAGTAAACTATGGAACCTTAACTATTTTACAATTAAAACAGGGGAATTCAGATTAGCCGCATCTGTTTTCCCCTGCAATTAATAACAATAACCAATGACAGGTGCTGGTCCTGTCAAAGATTGTCTAATTATTAACAACCTAAAAATATGAAAAAAAAATTAAGATGTATTATTCTTCACAAGCAATGGAGATTTAAAAAATTAATCCTTACTATGAAACTAATTATTGTTTTTTCATTTATTTTCTCTTTTAACATTCTGGGTTCGGTGTATTCACAAAATACCCTGTTTACCTGCGATTTTTCAGGAATGACAGTACGCGATGTGTTCAGGGTATTGGAACAGCAAAGCAAATACCGCTTTTTTTATAACGATGATTTCACTTATATAGACAAAACAGTAAATCTGAGTGTAAAAGATGAGAATATTGAAACAATTCTCAACAAGCTTTTTGCAGAATCGGATATAACATTTAAGATTCTGGATAATAGTCTCATTGTTCTTACCGTAAAAGCAACAATGCAGCAGTTTACCATTAAAGGGCGGGTGACAGATGCCAGCACAGGAAATCCATTAACCGGTGTGAATATTATTGAAAAGGGCACAACCAATGGCACAGTTACCAGCATGGACGGTAGTTTTTTCATTACAGTGACCAGTGAAGATGCTATTCTGGTATTTTCTTACATGGGTTATCTGACAGAAGAAATTAGCATTGAAGGAAAAACCATTATAGATATTGGTCTTACTGAAGACATTACTGCATTAGATGAAGTTGTGGTTATTGGTTATTGATCAGTGAAGAAACGTGAACTAACCGGCGCTGTAGCATCAGTAAAAGAAAGCGATTTTAATCAGGGTGTTGTTGCTAATGCTATACAACTTGTTCAAGGTAAAGTAGCGGGTCTTTCAATAACAAAAATGGATGGTGGTGATCCGACAAAAGGATACGAGATAACCTTGCGCGGATCTACAAGTATTCGGGCAAGTCAAAATCCATTAATCGTTATTGATGGTATTTCAGGAGGTGACCTTAATTCTATTGCCCCGGATGATATTGAATCAATTGATGTGCTGAAAGATGGTTCAGCTGCAGCAATATATGGGACTCGTGGCACTAATGGTGTTATCTTGGTAACCACAAAAAAAGGCAAAAAAGGTGCCATGCAGGTAGAATATTCAGGAAGATTTTATACCGAAAATACTATCCGGAAAATTGAAGTCTTGAACAGAGAAGAATATCTGATGATGAAAGAACGCTTTGCGGCATCAGAAGACAGGAAGAAGAGAACAATTGCTGATGCTATGGTTGATTATGGGTATAATACTGACTGGTATAAAGAAATTACCCGCACGCCATTCAGTCAGAATCATCATCTGTCGCTTGCAGGAGGATCTGAAAATAATAATTACAGGCTATCATTTGATTATTTATCAGCCGAAGGTATATTATTAAATTCTTCAAAACAGGAATACAAGCTTGGTTATAACATGCAACAAATGGCATTAAATGATATTATCGTATTTAATATGCAACTGGGCTTATCCGATTACAAATCTCATCCTGTTGATTATAATGCATTTCGCCAGGTTATTCAGCATAATCCTACGGAACCCGTTCGTAATCCTGATGGAAGCTTATTTGAAATTATCGGTGCATGGCAATATGATAATCCCGTTGGCATTTTAACCGAACGCACACGCGATGACGGTGGATCGAGATTATTTGGTAACCTCAGCGCAGATATCAATA
This sequence comes from uncultured Bacteroidales bacterium, assembly GCA_964489905.1. Classification (GTDB taxonomy): domain Bacteria; phylum Bacteroidota; class Bacteroidia; order Bacteroidales; family UBA10428; genus UBA5072. The sequence continues at coordinate 9,178 of CAZBCB010000047.1, read as the reverse complement.
TTACAAAAAGTATAAAAGCAGGTATTTTGGGAGGTCTTCAGGTTAACAGGCAACTTAATGGTTATTATCAGCCATCTTATTCATATCCCGAGGAGTCGATGGCACGTAATGGATATGCCAATCGTTATGCTCAGGCCAGTTTTACAAAAAATTTTGAATCAACACTGGAATGGAAAAAGCAACTTGGAAACCATTTCGGTACTTTAATCGGAGGTTATTCATACCAGGAATATATTGAAGAAGGTTTTTATGCTGGAAACGCGGATTTTATTACCGATTATACACTTTATAATAATCTCGGTCTGGGTTCATGGTTGAAAGACAGTAAAGGTGAAATGTCATCATTTAAACGTAAAAGTGTTCTTGCTGGCTTTTTTGCGCGCGGAGCATATAATTATAAAGGCAAATATTTCCTGTCAGCCAGTTTACGCCGGGAAGGCTCAACAAAATTCGGAAAGAATTACCGTTGGGGTACTTTTCCTGCTGTTTCTGCAGCATGGGATATATCGCAGGAACAATTTCTCAGAGGTATAACTGCAATAAATTTTCTTAAATTAAGAATTGGTTACGGTGTTACAGGCAATGAAGGATTAAGCTCAGAAAATTTCTACATTCCTTTAATCAGATATGATTATCAGGGGGTGTTTTATTATAACGGAAGTTTCAGGAATGGGTTCGGTCCGGGAAGCAATTCTAACCCCGATCTGAGATGGGAAACTAAAATTGAATACAATACTGGTATTGATTGGCAGATTTTAAATTCACGATTGGGGGGATCAATTGATTTTTACATTCGCGATACAAAGGATCTGATTGAACTGTATGATGTTCCGGTACCTCCTAATTTATATCCTGAAACCTGGGCAAATGTTGGCACAATGAGGACTTCGGGTATTGAATTTACGATAAATGCCACACCTATCAAGAAAAACCTGTTTAGCTGGGAGTCGGGTTTAATGTTTGACTACCGGCAAAATAAGATAAAAACCCTTTCAAATGATTATTATAAATTGGAAACTCAGATTATAGGAGAAATTGGTCCTCCCGGCATTACAGCAAATACACATCAGTATGGCCCAGGTTTGCCTCTGGGCAATATATATGGGTTGGTTTTTGAAAAACTTGATTCAGCCGGAAAATGGGTTTTCCGTGATTATAATCCTGAAGCCGATACAGCTGGCGGAAGACCATCTGACGGAAGAATAACAAATGATGACCGTGATGTGATTGGTAACGGAGTACCAAAATATTACCTTGGCTTTACCAATACTTTCCGGTATAGGAACATTGATCTGACCGTCATGATAAGGGGATTGTTTGATTATCAGATAATAAATGTAAAACGTATATGGCATGATAATCCTAATTTTTTGCCTCGGAATATCATGAAAACAGCAATGGATACAAAGTTGGATGACGTACCTCAGTTTTCAAGCTATTATGTGGAAAACGGTGATTTTATCAAAATTGATAATATCACATTAGGTTATACCTACAATTTAAGGAATCCGAAATATCTGCGCAGTGTCCGTGTTTATGGCACCTGTACCAATGCATTACTAATTACCAAATATACAGGTGTTGACCCGGAGGTTTCATTTAAGGGCCGTGAACCTGGAAAAGATGATCGCTATGAATATCCCAGCACCCGCTCTTTTATTTTTGGAATTAATGTTAAATTCTAACTCTTTTAACCATGAAAAAGTTTATTATCATATTAATACCTTTTAGTATACTTGGATTATATTCCTGTACAGATCTCGAGCCGGAGGTATTCACCGAAATCAGTGAAAAAACTTTTCTTAAAACTGAAGCACAGGTTCTTTCAACTGCCGGCCCTGCCTATTCAAGCCTTAATGTTATTACTGCCCCTGAAGGTATCTGGGGTCTGAATGAATTAACTACTGATGAATTGCTCATTCCTACACGAGGCATACACTGGTATAATGCGGGTATGTATCATCGTTTTCACCGTCACCAGTGGACTGCCCAGGAAGGTATTATCAATAATGCATGGAGGTGTATATATGGTGGTGTTACCAACTGCAACAGGGCTATCTTCTTATGTGATCAGGTTGAAGACCCGACTCCTGCCTTAGTTTCTATTAAAAATGAACTGGCTGCTTTACGTGCCTTTTTTATGTTTCTGGCTATGGATATGTATGGCGGTGTTCCTATAGTTGACCGTTTTGATGTTCCTGAAGGCTATGCACCTGCCAGAAATACAAGGGCTGAAGTTTTCAGTTTCATCGAATCATCTCTGAAAGAGGGCGTAAAAGTCTTAAACCCGACAAAAGATTTGACTACATATGGCAGATTCCATAAATGGTCTGCATACACATTATTGGCAAAGCTTTATTTAAATGCTCAAATATATATTGGTGCTCCTATGTGGGATGAGGCAATTGCAGCCTGCGACTCTATCATTAATTCTGGTTTGTATGCGCTGAATCCAGATTATTTTAAAAACTTTGCTATTAATAATGATCAGGAATTATCTGAAAATATATTTGTGGTACCTTTTACAGATGTTAATACTCCTGTTTGGGGTGATGCCGTATTCCCTGTACCACGAATGTTTCAGCATAATTTCTGGACTATTCATTTTGTGGGTAATGAAGTATTTGGCATGACACAGGGAGGCTGGGACGGAATGTGTGCTGTACCTTCCTTTTATAAATCTTATGATTCAACCGATATTCGCAGGAATGTGTGGCTAACAGGTGTTCAGATTTCAAAAACAGGTGATACTCTGAGATGTAATCAGGAGAAAAAAGGACAAATACTTGAATATACAGTTGAGGTAACTGACCTTGAAGCTTCTTATGAAAATGAAGGTGCAAGATTAGTAAAATATGATTACACCGATGCACAAAACAATCAGCTTGCCAATGACTGGGTTGTTTTCAGGTATGCTGATGTATTATTGATGAAAGCTGAAGCAATAATGAGAAAGAACGGAGGTGTAGCTACTCAGGAAGCTGTTGATCTGGTTAATCAGGTCAGAGCCCGCGCATTTCCGGGTGATGCCACAAAACTATATACTATTCCAAGTTTAACGCTTAATGCTTTATTATCTGAACGGGGTTGGGAATTAGCCAGTGAAGGCTGGCGCAGAAACGACCTGATTCGTTTCGGGAAATATAATGATCCTCTCGATTTCAGGCCGGTTGCGGCTTCAGAAATATATAATTTATTTCCTATTCCTCAGGATCAGATTAATGCTAATCCGAATCTTACGCAAAATCCGGGGTATTGATTAACTACCAACGAAAAAACCCTGTTGATATTTTTATCAACAGGGTTTTGTATTATCTGCCTCACATTATTTGCTTTCCATAAGCATATTTCTTAAAAAATAAGGTGTTTTTCCTTTCCATGGTTTTGAGCAGATATCAATATCGCCATCACCATCTACATCTGCTGCCACCGCATCAATGCATTCAATTTCAGTAAGTATTTCGTGTCTTATCCATTGGTCATTTATTCCGTCAACATTTTCCCAGATGAAACAACGTTTGCTTAAATCGCCTGTCATAGGACCGCCCCCTGAAAATATATCCGGGTCACCGTCATTGTCAAAATCGGCTACGCACAAACTATGCAAATCCTGTCTGGTATCATAGTCTATCTTATGCGTGAACCAGCTGATTCCTTTTCCATCTTTATTTGCATGCCATGCAATTTTGCCATTGGCTATATTGCATTCTGCCTGGATGATATCATTATCACCATCATTATCAAAATCTAAAACATAAATTCGGGATGAGTAGGCGTAAGGGCCTGTACTCTGAACAAAGCTTATTGTGCGGTGTATACTCCATTTGCTCCCATCCCCCAATTCGTTCTCATACCATACATTTGATCTTACAATATCCATGTCTTTGTCATTATCCATATCGGCAATGCTTAACGGATATATGCCTCCGCTTATGCCATCGCCAATTTTTATTTTTTTCCATTTTTTTGAAGGGTCCGCCGGTATCTGATACATGAACAACCCTTCCTGCGCACTCAATGAAAAAACTTCGGGCTTTCCGTCACCGTTTATGTCACCTGCTACATTATCATATGCATACATTGCACCGTTTTCATATCTGATAAACTTATCATTTGCCGGATTTCCCGTGTTTTTATACCATGTTCCTCCTGATAGCTGGTCAATCCATCCATCCCCATCGATATCAAAAGCTACACCTCCTTTATCAGTATATACATTTTCACCCAGAACATGCTTTATCCATAGATCAGGTCCTTGATATTCAAACCACCATATTGTCCCTGTGCTTGATCCGACAATAAAATCAAGATCTCCGTCTTTGTCAATGTCTGCAAGTGAAGATTGCCCCAGAAGGTCTTCATCAGTCTGACCGATCTCGTAATACCGGAAAGCCGGAAACTGGGCTTTGGATAAACGCAGACCGGGTATTGACAACAAAACAATCATTATTAAAATCAATCTTGTCATAATATTAGAATAAAACATTTATTATCTGAGATTAGTTAACAGAAACACATAAAATATTTAAACATATTTTTTCAATTGACGAATTTGGATTATCTAATATACGAAAAATAGTGCATTAAAGCATAAATTTTTTGAATAGATCGTAACAGGCAACACCAATTCTTTACAATAAAACATAAAAAGAAAATAAAAGTATTGCCGATATATGATTCGCAGTACCTATTACTGATTAATTGCCTGCTTTAAAAATCATTAAAAAATTGCTGATTAATAATATATTTTGTAACTTAATAAAAAGAAAAAGAAGCTGAAAATTTATTAAAAATAAGTGTATTTTATACATTTATTTTTATATCTTTGGTATAAATTGATAAATGTTACATTTTTATGTTAACCCTGACTTCAAAAGACTTTTCACGGCTGTTAAGCCGGCTGGCATTTATCATTGTCCTTTCCGGATTTCCGGTAATTATTACGGGTCAATCACCTTATAAGGTTTATTATCATACAACAGAAAACGGATTGCCACATAATACCATAACTTGCATAACAAAAGACAGCAGAGGTTTCTTATGGGTCGGTACTCCGGGGGGTTTATGCCGTTTTGATGGATATCAGGTTAAGGTTTACAAATCAGTTGCAAATAATGATAAAACCATCCTGAGTACAATTAATTCAATATGCGAGGACAATTATGGTAATCTTTGGATTGGCAGCAATAAAGGATTATTTTATTTTTTCTATGAACAGGAAAAATTACTCGAAATAGACCCTGCTCAAAACGAGTTTTTTTCGAAAACAATAAAATCATTGTGGTTTGACAGACATAAAATATGGATAGCTACAGAAAAAGGAGTCTGTTATTTTACTTATATACTTAAAAATGATAAACCTGAAATACAGACAGGTTCAATAAAGGAATTCCTGAAACATGAATCGTTCAATACTATTACATATACAAAAACCTATGGACTTTTGTTTGGTGCTGTAAAAGGTATGTATCGCTTTGATACATTAAGTTTCCGGATTACACCTGTTGAAAACATTAATAAGATTATTTCCGTTAGCAGTGCTGACATACGATCGATATATGAAGCCAGAGACCAATCATTATGGATTGGGACATTCTACGGACTTTATCATTATAATTTTAATCATAAAACTGATTTTTTCCTTCATAGTCCGGATAATAGTTCAACAATCAGTCATTCCACCATTAGGGCAATTAATGAGGATTCTAAGGGTAACCTGTTGATTGGAAGCCTGGGAGGCCTTGATGTATATGATTCTTTGAATAATACTTTCAGAAGATTTTCTGCCCTGAATCAGGAGGGATATTATCTTAACAATATTTTTGTAAGTGCATTATGTACCGATGTATATGGAAATGTCTGGGTAGGGACTGACAAAGGAGGGCTCAATCATTATAATGTTTATCAGAAACCTTTCAATTGTTATGTTCATGATCCGAAGAATTATAATTCACTCAGTCATAGCACAGTAAATTCTATTTTTGAACATAATAATGTATTATGGATTGGTACTGCTGGCGGAGGTTTAAACCGTCTTGACCTGGCTACGGGAAAATATATTCATTACCTTTACGATATGCACGATCCCGGGAGCATCAGCAGTGATTTTATAAGCGCATTATTTATTGATAATCAAGAAAATCTGTGGGTAGGTACGTGGGGTGGCGGTATAAGCCTTATGACGTCTGACCGGCAGAAATCATTTAAAAGATTTTATTCAAACCGACTTGCTTATAGCCTGTCAAACAATTTTATCTCATCAATAATTGCTTTCAACGACGAATATCTTGTTATAGGCACCGAAGGAGGGATTAATTTTTATAATCAGAAGTCAGGCCGTTTTTTCTTTATTGATACTCCTGCTCCTGATGGTTCAAAGATCACTGAAGTCGGATGTCTGCTTAAAGATAAAAATGGCAATTTATGGGCAGGAAGCCGGCGAGGCCTGTATAAAATAAATGGCATAAACTTCAATGAAAACGAGATAATAATTAAACCCGAAAATATTGAGGTTTTTAAAGAAACAGGGCAAAATCATGATATTAAAGGAAATTATATAACAACAATTATTGAATCGGACAATGGTATTATATGGATTGGCACATACGGGAACGGAATCAACAAATGCTATCATTTAAAATCAGGGAAATATGTTTTCAAAAATTATACTGAATTAAATGGTTTATGTAATAATTCGGTTTACTGTATTGAAGAGGATAAGTCAGGTAATCTGTGGATTAGCACCGATAACGGATTAGCGCGTTTCGATCCTTTAAGTGAGGAATTCAAAAACTATTATGAAAACGACGGCTTGCTTAGCAGTCAGTTTTATTGGGCTGCATCTTTTCGTAATAAGGAAGGTAAGTTATATTTCGGGAATATGGCCGGTTTGAATTATTTTAATCCGGACGAAATGATTGATTATCCCTATGTGCCTGAAGTATTTTTTACTGATTTTAAGATCTTTAATGAGTCTGTATCTATCGGGCAAAAGCGTTATAATTATATTCCATTAGCCAAATCAATATCTGCAACCGATGCAATTAAAATATCTTATCGTGATAATGTTTTCTCCATTGAATTTGCCGCCCTGAATTATTTTTTACCTGATAAAATAACCTACGCATATAAAATGGAAGGTGTTGACAAAGACTGGGTTTATGTGCCTTCCTCGCGCCGCTTTGCAACCTATACCAATTTAAAGGGCGGTTCTTATCTGTTTCAGGTAAAAGCAATAAATAGTGATGGGATTTCTTCCTATACCCCAAAAACTATTATGATTACTGTTATGCCTCCGTTTTGGGAAACAATCTGGTTCAAGCTTATCATGGCTTTCGTTCTGGTTTTATCAGTTGTTGGCTATGTAAAATTCAGGACTCATTATCTTCATGAACAAAAAGAGAAACTTGAAAAATTAGTAAGTGAACGAACAGCAAAAATTGATGAGCAGAAGAAAAAGCTTGAGTTACAGGCAAATCATCTGATGGAAATTAACAGGGAACTTGAATTGCATCAACAGCAAATTGAAGGACAGAAAAAGGAACTTGAAGAGAAAAACAAGAAAATATCACAGCAACGGGATGAACTGATTCTGCTTAACCGAAAGGTGCGGAGCGTCAGCCAGTTAAGATTGAGGTTTTTTACAAATATTTCCCATGAATTCCGGACTCCATTAACCCTTATTTCAGGACCTCTTGAGACATTAAGCAGGCTTATAAAACCTGATACCGAAGCCGGACAATTATTATACACTATCAGGAAAAATGCCGACAGATTATTGCATCTTATCAATCAGCTTATGTTATTCCGCCGGCTTGAAGAGGGCAGGATGAAAATTCAGGTTGTAAGGAGAGATATTGTAGAATTTGTTAATCGTCTTTTTCATTCATTTAATGATTTAGCAAAGCAGAAAAATATTACCTATACATTACATTCAGCCGAACCTATTGCTGAAACGTGGTTTGATGAAGAAAAACTTGAAATCGTATTGTATAACCTCATTTCAAACGCTTTTAAATATACTTTCGAAAATGGCAGAATAGATGTCTCGGTATCATTTATTCCACCGGAAGACTTGAAAACAGAAAACGGAGGAAACAATTACTGTTATATTTCGGTTAAAGACACCGGTATTGGAATTTCAAAGGACAACCTGGATAAAATTTTTACACGATTTTACCGTGCAAATACCCAGGAAAATACAAATATTAAAGGTTCCGGCCTCGGACTGGCTTTTGCACATGAATTAATAGAAGCCATGCATGGCAGAATATACGTTGAAAGTGAGCCAGGAAAGGGTAGTACCTTTTTGATAAAAATTCCATGTACTATGGATAGTTTCACTGTTAATGAAAGGACATACGTTACTCCTGAAAAGCAATTTGATTTGCAAAGCCAGATGGAATTGTTAAGACAGGAATTAATCCATAAGGAAAATACTGTGAATTTAAATGAACCGTTAAAAATAAAGTCGGCTCCATCTATACTTGTGGTTGAAGATAGTTATGATTTACGTTCGTTTATAGCAAAAAGCTTCAGGCATGAATTCCGCGTGCTGGAAGCTTCAAATGGCAAAGAAGCACTGGAATTGGCACAGAAATATTCACCTGACTTAATAATTAGCGACGTAATGATGCCGGTGATGGATGGTCTTGAATTTACAACTCGAATAAAGAATAATTTTACAACAAGCCATATTCCGGTTATTTTGCTGACGGCAAGAACATTACTTGAAAACTGGATAGAAGGTCTCGAAACCGGTGCTGATGATTATATTCCAAAACCTTTTAACTTAAACATACTTGAAGCCAAATGTAAAAGCCTTATTGAGAACCGCAAGAGGCTAAGGAAAATTTTTGCCCAGAGCATTGCTCCATCATCGAAGGATTTTTCGCCAACAAAATTAGATGAACAGTTTATTAATAAAACAATAAAAATTATTGAGGAAAATATTATTAATTCTGGATTTAGCGTACAGAAACTGGCTAATGAGTTGTGTGTCAGCCGCAGCTTGTTGCATAAAAAGTTAACAGCATTAACAGGTCTTTCTGCTAATGATTTTATTACTTCTATACGGTTAAAAAAATCAGCAGTGCTGTTATTACAGGGCAATAAAAATGTTTCTGAGGTTGCATTTGAAGTGGGCTTCAATGACCCAAAATATTTCAGCCGATGCTTC
>CAZBCB010000046.1:0-11915 GCA_964489905.1 uncultured Bacteroidales bacterium | reverse complement strand
ACCGAAGTAGTGCTTAGCGACCTGGTTATGTTACGCACACGTAACGAAAAGGAAAGCTAATCATGGTATCTGCTTTGCGCAGGTTCAGTATATATTGGTAAAGATACCAGATGGCCAAGCCGGGGTTAACTTCAAACAGTAAAAATCCGAAGCTTGTCTAAAATACAGACTTATAAATTGCCGCAGCAGCTACAATTACCCCAAGTGCGATGAATTTATTAATTCATCGCACTTGGGGTAAATAATTTATTTATGATACATTGCTTCAGTATTTCTGATAGCATACTTACCCAGATTTGACGGGGGATTTTTGGCAATTTCAAGCGATTCTGCAAATATTTGATTAAGGTTTCCCATTTCAATTGCGGAGCCTTCACGGATAAAAACAGGAATTTTGTGCAGAGGTGTTTCAACGGTAATAAAGCGGCCTCCTTCGTATATTTTTTGTTTATCCCATGCATCAATCCATCTGGTGCCCTTTGGCAGATAACATGTGGTAGTAGTTGTACCTTTTTGCCATACAGAACATACAAGAATGTCAGGGCCATACATGAATTCTTCCCATTGAATCCATGCTTCTTTCTGATCAGGGAATTCAATAAATAAAGGTCTTACAACAGGCATTCCTGTTTTATGAGCTTCAGCTGCATGTTTATAACTATAGTCTGCAAGGTTTGTATGGATTTTAGCATATAATCTCCAGATTGCAATCAGGGCAGTATCATAGTGTGGTTGTGAATTCATATTCCAAGGGGCACGGTCTTCGGTAGGTCCAAATTCCATTATGGGATTAAAGCATCCGAAAGCAAGCCAGCGTGCACAAACTTCACGGTCAAGATTTCCCTGCCAGTAACCTCCGATGTCTGATCCCCATAAGGGGAATCCGATAACTGCACTTCGCTGAACAGCAATAATTGCTGCCCGCAGGCCTTCAGCGGGCGAACCTATATCACCTCCCCAGAACACTCCATATTTTGAACTACCTGTATAACCGGCACGGGGAAAAATAACAAAGTCATTCCCACGTATTTTAATACAACTTTCATTTACGGTTTTTGCATACAATACTGGGTAGTGATTGCGTATTTCTCTTGTTGTCCTGCCATCAGAAACAGTTATGTTCCTTGATTCAGGAACCAATTCTTCTGAACGGTCAAGTTTAAAACCATCGATACCCTGAAGTAACATTTTTTCAATGCCGTTTTTTTGCCACCAAATACAGGCGTGTAAATTGGTGAAATCGAGCAATGCTGCATTTGTCGAGTCAATGTTGCCATGAGGAGCTTTCATGGGCATAATATAACCTGAATCAATAGCCTGCTTCCTCATGTTTCCTGCTACCCAAGGAGCAATCCATAGCATCAGCCTGATGTTGTTGCTATGAAGCCAGTCGATCATTTTCCTTGCATCAGGGAACCGTTTCGAATCCCATTCGAAATCTTCATAGCCATGAACGCCTTTTGCCCACGGACGGTCAATCCAATAAGCACCACAGGGAATGTCAAGTGCTTTCATCATCATTATATCTTCAACTACCATACTGTTAAAGATTAGTTTATTCTTTGAATTATCAAAGAACATGTCAGGATTATCATGGTTATCGCGCCAACGCCACGGCAAAAAGGCCCACCTTGGAGGCACAAATGCAGGACCAACATTCAATGAATGCGCTTTTACAATTTCAGCAGGGTGCGGTGATGTATATATGATACCCGACAAGGAAGGTCCTTCATAGGTAATTTTAACCGCCACGGAATCGGTTTTGCACATGTCATAATGTCCTGGCCATGTGCCTTCAATGAATAGTCCGTATCCGGCTGATGACAAATAAAAGGGACAATAAAGTGATAAAGTGGGTTTAATAAGCATGTCCACTGCCTGTCCCCGTATGTTAAGAGCATCTGTTATACCTTGTTTCCACGATTCTTTCTGGTCTCCGTCAACAACACGTTCAAAAAGGCCGGTGAAATATTCGTCTTTTGTTGCAGCAATTCTTATTCCCCAGCCGGTAATCCCGGTATCAGGAATAGCCTTAAAACTAAAACTGCAGGTATTGTTATTTTTTTTAAAAGAAGCAATAATATTTCTGTTTCCGATAATCCATTTTACAATAAGTTGGTTGTTGTGGCCTTTAATTTCTGAAGGTTTGTTTAAAAGCCATGTTTTTCCTGATACTGTTTCATAATACACCGCACCTTCACCCGTTATTTCGTTTCCATTTATAATAAACGGTGAAACATTATTATTTAAAGTTATTTTCAACTGCAGTTGTTTTTTATTAAAATTCAATGCAACAAAACGTTTTTGTTCACATCCTGAAAGAAGAACGATTCCGGTCAGAATGCATAAAAGATTTAAGAAGGTTTTCATTATTTTATTAATTTTTTAAGGAATGATACAACTTACATGATTACAAAATTTTATTATATGGATTGTGTTTTACTCATCAAGCCGGTTACAATTTATTATTTTTTGATGCAGCTATTGCAATATTTAAAATTTTCGCATCTGACATTCCACTTGTCATTAGCCGGGAATCCGTTATTTCCATTATGGTTATTGCAGGCGCACATCATGGCAACAGCACAGAGTAATGCACCGTTTCCGGGCAAATATAAGGTAAGATTTCCATCCTGATAATTATGTCCGTTTAACAGGTAGCGGTTTTTGGTAGTTTCTTTCATTAAGAAGTCAATTGCTTTATCGGGCATGTCAAGTTGTGTGGCTGTCATGGCCATCAGCGGGTAATCCCATCCCCAGGTGCTCTCCCAGTTCCAGTTATTTTCGACAGCATAGAGGGTTTTTCTGAGTATTTCCTTATTAATTTTTTCAGTTAAGGGTAAAAATCCTAAGATGCCAAGTACTATTGGGTGATCAGTAAAGGGTTGCTCTGCATTGTAATTGCCTGATATGTTTTCGGCAAAAATATACATACTATCTCTGACGGGTAGGTCTGATAAATGATCAATTATATGCTGCCATTTTTCGTTAGGCTCCATACCCAATCTTTTTCTCCATTGCTGCGCTACTGATAATCCCCAATACCAGTATGCCAGTTCAAAGGGCGGATTAATTGTTGTTTCAGGGTTGAAGCGTTCCTGGGCCGGTATTAAAGGAGGGCCAAGTAAATATCGGTTGTTGAGGCTGTCAAACCGTGCATAGGAAGCCATAAAATCAGCTGTAGTAAAGACCAGTTGTTTGTATTTATTCAGAACTGACTTATCATTTTGATGAACCTGATACAGCATTTCAGCAAAATAAATTATATGGGGCTGCTGCCATATGAGGAAGGGGCCTATACCACTCGGCTTTCCCTGCCATCAGGCCCAACCATTTTAGGCCATCTTACTCCTTCGTATCCCTGCATTCTTGCTGTTTTTTTTGCTTGATCAAGGATGTTGAAGTAATAATTCAATTGCTGTTCCATCAGAAAAGGCCTTCCCCATAGTATAAAATGCATGGCATGCCACCAGTGCATTTCGAGATGAAATTTACCATGCCAGCTGTTATAAGTGAGTCCTGTTTCCTGGGGTGGGAGAGACCCTGTACATTGGATTTTTGTCAGATATTGTGAAAGTATAATCCGACGCTCCAATTCAAAGGCTCTTGGGTCGGTGCATTGTGAAAAATCAACAGCTGCACCGCTTTTCCAGAATTTTTCCCAACTGCTAATATTATTTCCTTTTGTTTTTTCGAATGCCGGGAGTTTTCCGGTTTTTAATTCATATGTGAACAAGCAGCAAATATCAAATGAATTTTTATCTGATGCGGGTGTTAACCGGAAGATATGGTTGTTGTTTTTCTCAAAAACAGCACTTCCTAACCATTGTGCGTGAACATAGTATTTTTCTGCATCAAGCTGCCTCATCAGATAAACATCAGATGAACCCTTTTTGAGAAGGATAGTAGAATGTTGGTCAGGTCGGTAAAAATCATAGCCCGGACTGAATTTGTTATGATTGCCGTACGCGAAACTCATTTTTATTTTTATTCTGCCGGTTTTAAGTAATTCAGAAATAATGCGGCATGAAATCATATCAATTTGCTGGTGGCAATAAGTGATTATTTCAACGGGTACTCCTTCAAATTCAAACCGGCTTTTAATTTCACCAGTCCATAAATTAAGTGTTTGTGTAGGGTGTTGAATGTCGGAAATTGATGCAAGGGTATTATCACTTTTTATAAGTTCAATACCGATAAGTCCAAGGTGCAACCTATGAGGATTTTCGCGTAACCAGGTACTGGCTTTGTTCTTACGCTCATCAGGACTCCATATATGCTGATATGCATAAGGTGCTGAATCATTACCGGAGTAATAATATTTGTAAACATCACACAATGTAAAAGAATCGGGATTAGGAAACGAATGCCAACCCCATTGAGATTGTGTTCCAAGTGGTGTCCCTTTTTCGTAATATTCAGGGAAGGATTGCATACCTGTGATGTCAACTGTAAAAGCGAATTCACCATTACCTACTGTCAGAGGTGTTAAAAAATCCGGTGATGAAATCGTAACGTTATGCCTTGTTACCAGATTATATCTGTTAATTTGCTGTGAATCACAGGGAATGAAAGAAAAAAGAAACCATAAAGCTAATATTTTAACCAGAAAACAGTTTGCATTCATGGGTTAACTGATCTTAGCATTTAATTCCGACTGATTTTTAAATCATCTATGCAAGGTAAGTCATGGTTTATTTAGCAGCCGGATAAGCTCCTGCATAAGGAGTATTATTTTTTGCATTATTTATAATCTGGCTGATATTTTTTGGCAGGGGGATAGCCCTGATATTTTCCTGAATGTCTTTTAAAATCTGATAATTGCCCAATTCGGGGCTTTTGAATATATTGTAATTAAAATATTTGTCATAAGCTGAAAGATCAGACCGCAGTTTTCTGATTTCTTCAGGGGCGTAAAGTTTTATCTGGCATTCGTCATTTTGCGCCGGACTCCATAATATAAGCGGAACATCTTTTATTTCCCTTGTGCATGAATAAACATTATAATCCATTTGAATAAAAGGATCTTTGTTTAGTTTTTCACATAATGATTTTGGTTGCCAGACAAAAAGAAGCGGCCGTTTAAAACTGTTATCAGCTGAAAGCACATTGTTGACAAAAATATGACCGTCCCGCTCATGGACATCAGGGCCTGTACTCGGATGCCAACCAAAGTGGTCACCTGCCGCACTTCGTTCATTACGGCCAATTACGGCAGTACTGTTGACAAAAGTATTGTTGTAAATGCTGGCATTAGAGCTGTTAAGTATATGAATACCGTTTTCACAATTAACAAAAACATTACCTGCACAAATAACTCCTTTGGATATTTCATAAAAGAAACCGCTTTCACTTGGCCATGTTTGTTTACCTGTAAATTTTCTGTCGAGAAATCCTACATTTTCAATCCAATTATTGATAAAAACGCCATCAACATTTCCAACATCGTACCAGATACCATTTGAATAAGGAAGGTCAATAACAAGGTTGTCACGGCATGTTACGCGGTAACACTGGTTGAATATTTTAACTGCTGCGGGATAGTATCCGGTAATGAATTCAATGTTATTGCGTGTAAAAATATTTTTTTCAAGCAGAACATCTGATGAACTCAGGATATATATTCCTTCAGTGCTTGTATCGCTGATTTTGCAGTTACGTATGACAAGCTTATCTCCGCGCAGGTATGCAGCTACACGCGAACAGTATGAGATGGTGCAATTTTCAAGTATTGCGCCGGTGACTTCTTTACCATGATTTGCTTCATTTGAAAGTCCCTCAGGGTCAGTACCTTCAATTTCAATTGCCCGATAAGCATATTGTGTAAAAGTAATGCCGCGTATTACAGGACCTTTTTTATCAGATGCTTTGCCATGGCTTTCTTTGGTTGTGCGCAAAATAGCAACGTCAAAAGCTGTTATTTCAACAAGATGGTTTGTCGGATCAGTCCCAATATAAACGCGACCTGATTCATAATCAATATAGTAGCTGTTTTCATTTACTTCACCTTCCCAGCCAACTGCCTGAAGAAACTTACCATCGATAAAAACCATATCATTATTAAACTTGTAAAGGGGAGTTATTTTTCCCTGTCTGTCACGCTGCCACCAGTCGGCTGGTTTTGAAGGGAATAATTTGTCCCACCGGGTAGTCCATAAACCATTGCCTAAGTTTTTCCAGTCAGTTGCAACATAAGTTCCTTTCAGAACAGGTTGTTCATCTTTATATGGCTGTATGATTATACCCTGGTTTAATATCAGGTTTCCTGTACGATAGATACCACCACGAAGGATGATTGCATCGCCGGTTTTTACCTGTTCAAAGGCTTGTTCAATTGTAGTTGGCTTATCAACTGATTCACCATGATTATCTGTTTTTCCGTCGGGTGCAACATAAAAAATTCTGCCTGTTGTCTGAGGCAGTTCGTATGATTTTTTTAGCGGGCCATAAGGGCCGCCTGAGGGCTGGGAATGAATTATTAATGACCCGGTCATGAATAAAAAGATCAGGCAAATGCAGATTACAGGGTATTTCATATTATGCGTATTAAAATTTTTTATTTTTTTGTTAGATGATAAATTTCAAATAATAAAGGTAAATAAAAAGAGGATGTTTTAAAAATTTTCTGTTTGTTACCATTGAAAATATTGAAAATTACAGATACTGCTTTTAAACATCCTCTTAAGAAACAACTTTATAGCATCAGTTTTTAATATCCCGGATTCTGAAGAAGTTTATCAAGACTTCTGTCAATTTCTGTTTGTGGTATGGGCAGAAGGTAAAGGTTATCATCCCATTGTCGTGTGATCAGTAAATTGGTAGTATAATCATAAGTTTTTGTACCATTGTCCTGCTTGGTAATATTAATACCCATAATATTTTTTGATTCCGTTTGCGGTGCTATTTTCCAGCGACGTACGTCGAAATAACGGTGGCCTTCAAAAACAAGTTCAATACGGCGTTCATTTCTGATTCGCCTTAACAGGTCTTCTCCGGCATCGTCAACAGCAGGCATGTTAACTCCTTCTCTGCTGCGTACCATATTAATATACTGCCGGGCTTGATCTTCATGTCCAAGCATATATTGTGCTTCAGCATAATTTAGTAATATTTCAGCATAGCGGAAAATAATCCATGGAGAAGTGGGATACACAGTACTTCCTGTAGGAGGAATGTCTTCGGGGACAAATTTTTTGGTATAATAACCCGACATAGTGCCGTTCCAGCTTTCATTAGGTCCTGTGCGAGTGTCCTTACCCCCGTTGAATGTTTCAGTTGCTCTTCCCATCCATACCGAACCGTCATACAGGATAGTGGCATAGAAACGAGGATCACGGTTTACATATGGATTCTGAGGATCATAACCCGAAGCCGGGTTAATATTTCCGTCAGGTAAATAAGGAGGTTGGCCATTTGTCATTTCATAATCATTTACCAGATTCTGTGTTTGTGAATCGGATCCCCAGCCATGGTCGTAGTTTCTTCCGACCTGCAGGCTAAGCTGAAGCTGGTTGGCTTGTGTGTGGTATCGGGCAAAAATAATTTCATTATTATGAGCAAGAAACAGATCATGATAATCATTATGCAACTGATACCGTGTGTTAATCAACTCTTCTGCTGCATCTGATGCCGCTTGCCATTTTGAGAGGTCATTAGCAGGGTTGTTCAGAGGGCTCGCTGCATATAATAGTACCCTGGCTTTTAAAGCTCTTGCTGCATCAGCAGAAATTTTACCAAGGTTTTTACCGGTTTGTTGGTTAGGCAGCAATTCTATGGCATCATTCAGTTCATTAACAATAAAATCTACACATTCATCATATGTGTTGCGGGAAACAGAATAGTCTTCCTGATTTAAATCAAAAAGATAATCGATTATAGGAACGCCACCATATCTCCAGATCAAATGGGCATAAATAAATGCCCGAATGAATTTCATCTCTCCAATCATTTCATTCTTAATATCTTCATCAAAATCAGCATCATTGATTTTATCGAAGAAGACATTAATATCGTGATTTAAACCATAGAATTTTGACCAGCAATTAAGATAACTATGAATCTGAGATATATTATCAGCTGTCAGTGCACCCTGGGTAATTATTTTGTAGTACACACTGCCTTTAATACTGTGTAATTCATCAGTGGCATGCCCAATCTGGGTTGTTCTGTATAATCCCTGTTCAAAGGCTGTATTATAGCATGAATTGATGTATAAACGTACCAGATTTGGATCATTCCAGACTTTGTCTTCTGAAATTTTATCCTGCGGTGTGAGATCTAATACATCTTCACAAGCGCATAAAGTAAATAATACTGCTGATATAATTAGTAACTTTTTCATATTTTCAAAAATTAGAAGGTTAAACTAAAACCGAAATTATAGATTCGTTGAGGCGGATAATACCAGAAATCATTTGTTTCAGGATCGAAACCAAGGTCTTTCATATGATCATAAATAATCAGCAGGTTATAACCACTTACATAAGCTCTCAGATTTTTTATTTTGAATTTATCGGTTATTTTTTTAGGTAAGGTATAACCAATTTCCAGATTTTTAAGCCTCAGGAATCCTGCATCTAATAGCCAGTGCGTACTTGGCAGTGTATTGTTGTTAAAGTTAATGGAAGAACCGCGGGGCATGGTTGCTCCTTCTGTATTGTCGGGTGCCCATCGGCCGTCAGCTCTCCATTGCAGGAAATTTCCGAGGTTATAACTCATAACAGCAAAATAAGGCTGAGGAGTTTCTCCCGGGTTAGGATCATAATCAAATACGTAAGTTTGAGCATTTTCCTGTCCCTGAAACATTAATGAAAAATCAATATTTTTATACTTAAATGAAGCCATTATACCAAACATTATTTCAGGTGTGTAACTTTGGTCAATTCTTTTCCTGTCCTTTGAATCAATCACATTATCGCCATTTAAATCTTTATAGATTATATCACCGGGCTGAGCGCCGGCCATATGAGGTGTTTGTGCAATCTGGTTTGTGTCTGTGTATATTCCGATAGCTTCATAATAAAGTCCTGAACCAATAGGATGACCTTTGGCTTTTTGATATTCTTCCGCAGCCGGAGCTTCATCAGTGAGTGTTACTTTGTTTCTTGCAAATGATATATTCCCGGAAAGTGAATAGCTCAGTTCATTATTCAGGTTTTTACGATGGGTAAGTAAAAGCTCAAAACCATGATTTGTAACAACTCCTATGTTTTCATTAGGCAATTTCAATCCTGTATAATCCGGAATTATCACATGTCTTGGTGTAAGGATATTGGAACGTTTTGTTTTGAATATATCAAATTCAATTCCAAGCAAACCCTGCCATAGACTTGCATCAAAACCGATATTAATTGTTTTTGCTACTTCCCATGTTATATTCGGGTTAGGCGTAACACTTTGAACAAGTCCTAAAACATCGGTTCCGCCAATGACATATCCTTTACTTGTAGAAAAATTATAGGTGGCAAGATACTGATAAGAAGGTATGCTATCGTTACCCATTTCACCATATGATGCTCTGATTTTCAGATTGTTAATAAATGTCAGGTTTTTCATAAATGATTCTTCGGAAATTCTCCATCCGACAGAAATGCCGGGGAAATAACCCCATCTTTTGTTTTCAGGGAAATTTGGTGATCCGTCGGCTCTGAAAATAATTTCAGCCAGATACTTACCCTGATAATCATAGGTAGCTCTGCCAAAATAATTAAGGCGGGATGAACTGTTGGCTGAACCGTCATTACTTTGTTTTTGTTTATCTATACTGCCTGCAAACATTTGAGGTATAGAAGTGGAAAGGAAATCAGTTCGGCCTGCCGATAAATAATTTGACTTATATTCCATCTGTTCAAAGCCAACCATGGCTCCTATCTTGTGTTTGCCAAGTTGTCTGTTATACCTGATAAGTGTATTAAGTGTTAATGTGCTTATCTGGTCAAACCGTTCACTTAGTTGTGCAAGTTCAGGTGTGTCACCACCGGCAAGTGTTCTGGTATATGTGTTTGTTGATGCATTATAATTATAAACATAACTCGGTGTTTTAAAATACTTGGTGTGGTTATATCCTGCATCATAGCTGGCGCTTCCGTTTACAGACATTCCTTTAATCCATGGGATATCAATATCGAAATGCAACTTTGACTGAAGTGCTCTGTAAAGTTCATCCTGATGGCCTCCTTTATCACTTACCCAATTAATAATACTCTGTCCGTCTCGGTTGGGTCGGGGGTATTCTGTGCCTGGCCAGAATAGCGTCCAGTTAGGTTGATATAAGTATAAATGGCTGTAAATTCCCCTTGCATCCGGATTACCCGGGTAATGTTTGTCATCAAATAAACCTGCCAGATCTATGCCGACTTTAACATATTTGGTGGCATTTACAGTGATATTTGAGCGCATGTTGTATCTGTCGATTCGGGTGGTGCCGTATTCAAAATGTCCATCCTGTCCCATTTTACCAATCGACAGGTAATAGTTTACTAATTCATTTCCTCCTGAAACTGATAAGTTCATCCTGCTCTGAGGGGTATATTTTCTGGTCATTGTTTCAAACCAGTCGGTAGTGGTATATCCGGGTTCCTTCCCTTCTTTAAATAGCTGAAGGTCTTCATCAGAGTACAATAAATTCGGGTTTCCGTTTTCATTAATGATAATCTCATTGAAAACTTTTGCAAAGGTATAAGCATCAGCCATTTTCGGATTTCTGGTAGGTTGTGAGAATCCCTGGTTATAAGTAAAATTGAACACGGCAGGGCCGGCGGTTCCCCGTTTGGTGGTTATTAAAATTACTCCGTTAGCTGCACGTGCTCCATAGATAGCTGCTGAGGCATCTTTCAGAACAGATACGTCCTCAATATCATTGGGATTGATCCGGCTTAAGTCAGGCCTTTCAATACCATCTATTATTATTAAAGGATTTGTTGCTCCTGTAGTACTTCTTCCTCTGATAAGAATATCAATATTTTCCCTGCCCGGTTCTCCCGTTCTGCTGTTGATCATTAATCCCGGCAGATGGCCTGTCAGTGAATTTAATACATCAGGGGTCTGGCTCTTAATCAGTTCGTTGCCTTTAACCGCAGCAACAGCTCCGGTTACAGTAACTTTTGATTGAACGCCGTATCCTACCACGATAATTTCTTCAAGAGTTTTAATATCTGGCACCAGGCTTACATCAATCACTGATTGTCCGTTAACCGGTATCTGTTCAGATAAATAACCGACAAAGGAAAATACCAATACAGCATTGGGATCAGTAACTTCAATGCTGTAATTCCCTTTAATATCAGACACTGTCCCTGTATTAGTACCTTCTATTATAATATTCACACCTGTAAGAGGTTCACCGGTGGTTGCATCGGTGATTTTACCTGAGACAACGTTTTGTCTTTTTTCATATTCTGCAGGCGTTATGACAATGACACGGTCAACCAGATCAAAGGTCAGATTCTTTTTCCCCAGAGCCATTGAAAGTAAATCACTTACAGATTTTTGTTCGGCTGAAATATTGATATACCTTTCGTTGTCAATCAGGCTGGATTTATAAAAAATTCTGTAGTCTGTATTCTTTTCAATAGCATCAAAAAGGTCATGCAGGGTGCCGTTTTGTATGTCAACAGAAACCAAAGCATTTTGTGAATATGCTCCGGCAAAGGAGGTCAACATACTCATGAACAAGAGTGCTATAATTAGTTTCATAGTTTTTAGGAATTTTTTAAAGCAGTTTTGCTTAAAAAGAAAAATAATGGGTTCTTTTTTCATAAATTTGTGTTTGATGGTTAATAAAAATTTGCTTTTATCTGCCAGGAAAAAGCAAGTGAACATTAATTATCGCTCAATGGGTAATGTTTGCCGCATTACCCATTTTTTTCGTATTAATCAATAGAAAGTATGAAAATGATGTTCTATTGATAACATGA
>CAZBCB010000045.1:7853-11921 GCA_964489905.1 uncultured Bacteroidales bacterium | reverse complement strand
TATCCATTGCCACGTGTTGCTGTCTGATAATCATACCGGTTTCCCTTTGCGGTTATAATTGACTGGTCGGGTACACGGCTGAAATAATCCCGTGAGAGGACAAGATTTTTAAGATGTATCATCTGGCACGCACCGGGATCGTTTAATGCTTCATGCCAATATTTTCTTGCTCCGTATGCCTTTTCCTTATCTATCGGACGATAAAACTGCATAACAGCGTTATGTCCGTATGTAAATCCACATGCTCCTGAAAAAACCGACCAGTAAGCATATCTTCTTACATCATCGGCTGTCCAGTATGGTTGTGTGGTATCGTGCAATCCCTGTGGAATTTCTTCATACGAAGGTTCGCCGTCAAGAACAGGTTTAACCGGTATTCGCAAATAATCTGTTTCAACATACTTCCAGTTATCTTCACCGTAGCATAACCGGGTATCGTCCTGATCATAGCGGCGGTGACCTGATTGAAACATATTGAAATCGAGCCATGGCTCATTGTGAAACCACCATGAAGATTGCGAACGGCCACGGGGATGAAACGAAATCAGTTGGGCCGGTGCATCCTTCTTTAAAGTGTATCCAATTGTGTTCCACACATTTATCGAATCACTACCAAAAATATCACCTCCGTTTAGCCAGATAACATTTGTTTTTGTTCCAAAGCGTTTAGCAAGCCAATGTGCATAAACCTCAGCCTGAGCTGTATTAACCCATCCGTCTTTTACATTTGAACCCCATACTGGCACCAAAGCCATATAAAGACCTTTTTCAGCAGCAAGGTCAATAAAATATTCAACATGGTCCCAGAAATCATACTGGACGGAATCCTGAAAGTCATTGCCGGGAGTGGTTAATGGCGTAGCAATATCATTGTTAATGAGCGCCGAATCATTATAAACATTAACAGCCTGCTTAACATTGTGCAGAACCATAACCTGTATTACATTAAAACCTTTCTTTTTTCGGTCTTCAAGATATTTATTTCCTTCTTCGCGAGTAAGCTTGCTAAACATAAGCCACCCTGTATCGCCGAGCCAGAAAAAAGGATTACCGTCTGAGGTCATCAGAAAATGTCCATTATCGGAAACCTTCAACATGCTGATTTGTTTTCGGCTGTCATCGGAATTGTAACCAGATGCAACAATTAAAATGAAGAACAGATTGAATAATCTAACTGAAATGTAGTTTTGTTTCGTTTTCATAACGAGGTATTTTAATTTTTCAAACCCTGATGCGGCAGTCTGTTCAATTATTGTTCTTTCCTGATCCATGCTACTAAATGCTTATTATCAGGTGGTTCAAGATTTAGTTTTATACCGCCTTTTATTTTATTTGCCTTTGGCAGAAAAATTTCTCCGTTTTCGGTATTTATCCAGTATAATTTATATATTCCTGAGAAACCGGACAAATCAATGTTTGTTTTTTTCATTTCATCCAAATAAACAATAATTCCTTTTTCTTTGCTGGCTAAAATATAGGGTTTTCTGTTATCAGGCTGGCGGATAACAGGATTCATAGCAGCAGCATCTTCAAGAAACCGCCGATCGTTAACTTTTGGTATAGCTGCTAATGATCCGCCAGCCATAAATATGGCCCATGCATAGCTGGCATTATCTGAGGCAGAATATATCACCGCCTTTCCGGGATATTTTGTACGATATTCGAGAACCGCTCTGTAAACCTGTTCAAACGAAGACTTACCGGGCTTCATAAATCTGGCAAACTGGCGTGGTGCAAGATTTTTACCTCCTTCAGGGGCGTAGAGTGTTCCATCATTACGGTAATGCCAGTAGCGAATATCAATAATATCCACTGCAGCAGATCGTTCAGGATCATTCAGAACAGCATCCTGTACATCTTTTGTTGCACTTAATCCTATCAATGCATTAAAACCGGTTTCCTGCTCCCATTCTTTTGCAACGTCTATCCAGAACTGAATAAAATGAAGCGGACCTGTGTATTCAGCGCTAGTAAGCTGAATTACATTGGTGTTATTCTTAAAGTTTTCAAGGCATTTACGTATATAAGCCCTGTGTATTTCTCTCCTTACAGGATGGGCTATATCATAAAACTGTTCTGCCATAAATATACGTTTTTCCCCTGCATAAGGCGGAGGTTCAGGAAAACCTGTATTATTAATATTGTTGGCAGTGCGCCAGGGAAAATCAGCCCAATGCGCCCCGGCTTCGAGAATGTTATGCTGAAAATAATTCTGATGGATAAGCAGCAATTCCTGAAGAGATGCTTTATCAGCAAAACTTCTTAAGCGGTTCCAGTACCAGGAGTTATATTTCATCAAATCGTATTTGCTAAGACCGTCCCATGCAGTTTCTCTGCCTGACCGTGCAAAAGGCAATTCATAAAAAGGAGGCCATACATTACCATCCATTCTTCGGGTACGTTCGTGATCGTCCCTCCGGCGATCATACCAGAGACCGTAATTATGCTCTAAAGCAGCATAATTGTTGAATTTAAGCCATGCGACCACAGAGTCTATAATGTCGGTATAACCGGTGCCCTTATATCCCGGCACAAATCTTGTTACATGAGGTAAGGCCTTTTTTACTGTGGAAGGCCGTGCATTACCACGCCACCATTCAACATTGTGAATCCTTCCCACGACAACATGGTTACCGGTCACAAGCCAACCGTTTATTATTTTTGTTTCCGGTAACTGCACATTTGCCTCCTTGAAGTCGGTATAACCAAAACAGGTGGTTTTATCCTTGTCAAAAGATGTAGTTATTGGATTTCTGATACCGGCAGAAAGAATAAAATCTTTCAGCGTAGGAGCAGGAAAAATTGAATTTTCAGTATAATGAAGGGCCAAATTCGGGTCAGGATTACTTGTTGAAAAAACGTTAAAAGGTAATAACAATAAGGAATCATATATTTTTCGATTTAGTCTTTGTTCAAGCTGCTTAAAAAAAAGACTTGCAGGATTAACGTGGTTATTGGTTTCATACCAGATACCGTTTCCTTCAAACTGTCCCCAGGAACCTACTGCCCAGTTATAAGCACCGGGAGGTGATTTACAAATAATTTTTGAAGCAGAGCAATTCCATAATACTGAATTAGCAGCACACCAACCGGCACCATGATTTTCAGGGCCAATATTATCAAGAGCTAAAATATGCCCTTCAATATCAACCCTGTCAAAAAGTACACCTGATGCCCAGCTGTCAATTGAACCTGAAAAACCCTTTGAATTAACCGAACTGCATTGAACAAATGCATTAGGCCCTGCAGCAACAAATCCCACTGAAAAATCATGAATTCCGGATTCTGAAAAACAACGGAGAAATAAATTTTTCTGACCGGAATTATAAAATATATTTCTCCTTGCACCTCCTGTTTCAGAAACCGGATGTAACGAAATGCAATCTTCTACTGTAATATTGCTTCCTCCAGGTAATATGCACACAGCAGATCCGGCGAAATTTTCAAATACTAACTGTCGTGCCCATGCATTTCTTATATTGTTGAATGTAACTGCAATCCATGAATGATTTTCATCTTTTTCATTTGCACTATCATATTCTGAAATACACCTGAAGTTTTCAATCCCTGCATTTACTATTCTGCCGGGCCATGTTAACTTCGCAACATATGCATCACCCATATTTTTATCGAGTGAAGTTGTAACAGGTGCATCAATGTATATTGTATCACCATTAACGTCTGTAATCTTTCTTTCCCAGCGTATATCTCTTTCTCCGGGTTTCCAGCCAAGCCATGAGGTTTCACCACCGAACTCATTCATTGATAAAATATTTATCCATTCTTTGCCTGATGTTCTGATAATCTCAATAGTATCACCTTTCTGTAGTGAATGTCCCTTTTCAACCAGCATTTTACAACTTCCTGCAGGAACGTATGTATCAATAATTTTAAAATTTTCCTTATAGATCCGGTTATCAATACCTTCAATTTCAATAAGTGTCCGTCGTTCTTCACCAGCAGCAATTAAAGTTGTATTGCAAATGCTGTTATAACCACTTCCTCTGAGTACTATTCCTGATTTCGTTATGCGAAGCTGTCCGTATATTTTAAATTCCCCGGTATCGA
>CAZBCB010000045.1:0-7843 GCA_964489905.1 uncultured Bacteroidales bacterium | reverse complement strand
TATTTTTGCCTACAGGTAATGAACCTACAAATTCAATGGCTTTTTGTATTGTGTATGTCATATCCTTCCCTGGCCGACAGTGGACAAAAGCTCTTACCGGTATATCCGGAATTGAAGATTCTGATTGCATATATCCGCACCACGAAAAATCAGGTATTTTATTACCCATTGAATCAGCTGAAAATACTAATGTGTCTCCTCTTTTATCAAATAACGGGTTACGATTATTTCCTTTGATATTTAACAGATGAAAAAAAACAAATAATAGCAGCCAGAAATATTTAACAACCATAGATTTTAAATAAAATGGTTTTTTTATTTCCATCCTTATTTTGATTTTCAATTTAATATTTGTTTTTGGCCAAAATTCGTTAATTGATTTTATCAATTGACGAATCGACCAACAAAATCCAATTATTCCGAAATTACGGAATGTTTAGATTTTGTTAGTCGGGGAAGTCAGATACAAAATGCATAAATATTTATTGTGTTTCTGTTGATTAATCCCGGTTTAAGTATCTGCTACTTCTTACATATCAAAGGTACTTAATTAAAAAGCATTCCTTTATTTTTTGCAAGAGTATCGTAATTATTTTCGGGGTTAGTCCAGTCAACCTTTTTTGTCGGATCAATTGCATTGATATATTTTTCAATATTGGTATATCCATCACCATTACAATCGAGTATAGCGTCAGACGGGTCGTTGGGGTTAAGTCCATATTTTTGTTCCCACTTATCAGGCATTCCATCCATATCAGAGTCTTTATAGGGTTTGCCGTTGTAACGGGGATATCCTCCTACCTGTGATATGTCAGTAATTATACCCATTTTATATGAATCCTTGGGCAGTCGGCGATGTTCAAACTGATAAAAAGTGTCGGGGTTCAATCCTTTCGTATAGGATATCTTACCTGTTCTGACTGTTTCAATGATACGATTATCCACGTCATCTCTTTCCGGAAGTGTTGCGCCTGCATTTTTCAATACAAAATCGTAAGCCTGTGCTGCAGGCATAATATTAACGCGGGCCATAGGAAACGGTTTATTCCAGCGAATTAATTCAAGATAATCACCGGCATCAGGAAGATTTTCCACCTGAACACCACCTTTCCAGTTGTCATTTGTAACAGCATCATTACCTTCCATGATGTTGCCATTAACATAGGCCCTTCCAAAAACCAGGTATCCGAGTTTACTGCGTCCCGATTCAGGCTTTAGAATCCGGTGGCCTACCGGTTCATCTTTTGGGGTTGCCGGACCAGGTTTAAAATAATTATTGATTATGTTGTAAAGGGCTGTATAGTCACCACCGTCAACCGAACGATGAACCCAGTTAAAGACAACATTATTGATAAAATTAAAAACGCCATTCCAACCGATGGAAGGATTCCGACCGGTGTTACTGGCCCAGAGATTTCTAATAATTGTACAGTTTTCGCCGCCAAGGGTACTACCAAAAGCATGATTGTATGTATCAAGCGCTTCGGAAAAAATACTGTTTTGAATGGTAATATTAACAGTTGGAAGCTTTTTTATGGCTGAACCATCTTCAGGATCGTAATTGTGCCGGTATAACGACATATTTTCATCAAGGCCCCAGCTGGCCGATACATGATCTATCATAATATTTCCTATCGGATTACCTCCAATAGCGTCATCACGACGGCCTACATTGGTTTCGCCCCGGCGGAAACGCATATGCCGGATCACAACATCATGTGTGTTAATCCAGATACTTTCTCCGGCTATACACACACCGTTACCCGGAGCTGTCTGCCCAGCAATTGTTATATATGGCGCTCTGATAATTACCGGTGTTTTTAGCTTTATTATACCAGATACATTAAAAACTACTATGCGGGCACCTCCCTGTTCGCATGCTTCTCTGAAAGTTCCCGGACCACTGTCATCAAGGCTGGTTACCACATAAACCTTACCACCCCGTCCTCCAAATGAATACATTCCGCCTCCCTCTGCACCTGGGAAAGCAGGTATATCTGCCTGAGGTAAATCGGTTGGTCTTGATGCCCATGGAATATAGGGCTTGCCCTTGCGTGCTTCTTCACGTATTATAGGCAATGCTTTCTGCCATGCAATATCCGATAATCGTTCTGCCTCGGCAAGCATCGAATCAGCTTCAGCCTTTATGCGTGATGGCACTTTCGGATACTGACCTTCCAGTGAAAAACTCGTTACAACAGACGCAATGATAATCAACTGTACAAAAAGCATTATTCTATTCATAATTCGTATTTTAATTTTTAAAGTATTATTTTATCAGTAAAAATTCTTCCGTCTTTATCAGTTATTCTTATAAGATAAATTCCTTTTAATAAGTTCCCGATTGAAATCTGATCGGCATGTTTCTGCTCTTTCAGGAGTATGCCGTTTAAGGTATAAATTATTATATCTGTTTTCTCATTCAGGTAAATCTTTTCATTATCAATCTTTATGATTCGAATTATTTTATCATTCTCGGATGAATTAATCCTTGAAGGCATTGCTGTAATGTTTTCAGATTTCCTGCTTAAAGCTCCGTTGTGGCAACTGACTGATCGTAAATAATATACGTTGCTTTTTGACCTGTCGGCTGTAAGATCGGTATAGTAATTTGTTTCAGGAAAAGCTATGGCAGAATCGTTTCTGAATAACACATAACCACATGCATCAGGAACACCTGTCCATGAAACAGTGTTATAATCCAACAGGATGTTATCAGGAGGTTCAGATACAGTTGTTTCCTGAGTTGGATCCCATGATACGGTGTCCTTTTTGTAAAAATAATCCAGCGTATAATATGAAGATACGTCATTAGCAGTAAGCTGTTTGCTCCATTCCACACGTTGTGAAACATCTATTAGTTCTCCGTCATAATTCCTGCTCTGATATTCAGCATAGCATCCAGAAAGATGGTTATTGGTTCCGTCCCATACTGACCACCCTTCCTGTTTAATAAAATCACCCATTGTACAATTAATAAAAACCGAGGAAGCATTCGGTTGCCATGGACGTCCGAGAAAATAACTATTACCCGGTACGTCATCTGCCGCTATTAATACAGAGGATCTGAATAATAAGCCATGATAAAATGTCCCTTCAGGAATTTGTGAGGTGAGTTTCGTATCAGAAGGTGCTGTAATATATTGTCCCCCTTTCACACACAGGATTGTGCATGAATCAAAAACAGCAGTAGATTCACCAAAGATAAAGTCAGTTGCACCCTCGATATAACAACGGAAGTTGTATTGGCGGTTTTTGTGTGCATAATAGGTATCCTGATAGCCAATGAAACGGCAGTTCTTAAATACTTGTCTGTCACCGGTTACACGCATTGCTACTGCCTGGGCAATATTTCCTGCCGTATTGACTACCGTGAGATTTTCAGCATACAAATCATTCCCTTCTGCCAGAAAGGTATATGACTCTGCCGCACTCATCAAAGGCACTTTGCCGGCATAATCATTCCAGCTGATAATTACACCCTCAGCACTTTCACCAATTAAACTTACGTTGCATTTTGATGCCGTAAGCTGAATTTTTTGATTATAGGTGCCATTTTTGATAAAAATTTTGGTACGCCGGGCCGAATTGGAGGGAACTGCATCCAGTGCTTTCTGAATAGTCCGGTAATCACCCGAGCCATCTGCAGCCACTACGATATCAAACACCTGACTTTGAACAGAATAGATAGACAAAAATCCTGACAATGTCGCAAATAATAATATTTTTATTTCTTTTGTCATGTTCTGGTATTATATTCTATCTGATAATTATTTTTCCTGTGTTTTTGGCTCCGTTATTAAAAGTAATTTCAATAAAATATATACCTTGTTTCAGGTCTGAAGGAATATTAACAAAACGGTAATCAGCATTATACTCAACTGGTATTTCTGCCCCCTGAACAGTAATCAGATGTATGTTTTTAATCTGTGCGGAACCTGATACATATAACCTGCCTGAAACAGGATTGGGATATGTAATAACATTTTCTTCTGTCGTGTTAATAATATCTGAGACTTCAGGTTTAATATATGGAATATTTGAATTCAGATAATGTTCGAGATTTGAATAACCATCAGCGGTAATAATTTTCCCGTCATCGGGGTTATTGGGATCGAGTCCGTTATCTGATTCCCACTCATCAGGCATTCCGTCATGGTCGGTATCGGCAGGGATTTTCGCCTGTGATGGCATGCGATATTCAGGCCATCCACCGACAGAAGACTGAGAATCAATGATACCTTTATTTTCTCCGGCAGAACCATCTCCGGTAACAGCTATTTCTCCTTTAACTTCAGCAACAATTCTTGCATCAATCAGATCACGAACTGGAAGAATAGCTCCGGAAAATGCCAGAACTGTATCAAATGCCTCATGAGCCGAATGGGTGATCACCGGTTCAACAACAAACTCTTCAAACGATCTGATATTTTCAATACCGCCGACATTGGAAGCGTTAACACCAAGCCAGTTGTCATCATTCATCCCTCCTTCAATTCCTTCCATATAATTCCCTGAGAAATACCATTTGGCATATCCGTTCGCAGTATTTCCTTCAGATACATAAGAAGGTGCTGCAAAATATAACGATGAAGGAGTTGCCGGACCTGGTTTGTAATAGTTATTAATCATATTGGTGTTGCAACGGGCTTCAGGAGCAAAAATTTCCTGTTCACCTCCATAAATTGCACCTGAATTACGCCAGTTAAATATAACATTGTTGCGAAAATCAACAAGTGCAACGGTATCATGAGCACGACTTCCATTGATTCGTGGTGACCTGCTGTTGTTATGAGCAATAAGGTTATGGTGATAAGAGGCATACTGACCTCCCCACTGGCCTGCATATCCACGCGCACCTTTATCGTGATATGAATTGTAAAGACTTTCGCTTATTATACACCATTGAACAGTTGTAAATTTATTATCATAAAAGGTTGCGTTTTCTTCTATTGCCCAGCTGAATGAGCAATGATCAACAATGAAATTATGAGCATTCTCAATATTCAGGCCCGACACATTCGTTTTAAGCACATCTCCCGGCCTGAATCGTATATAGCGTATTATCAGGTTACTGCCTGAAAGTTTGATGCTTCCGTTTTTGATGCAAATACCATCGCCCGGAGCTGTTTGTCCGGCAATAGTCATGTTCGAACGACTGCTTTTCAGCTCAAGGTTACTTAAATTAATTATTCCAGATACCCTGAATACAATGGTTATCGGATCATCTCCTTCAGTATTCAGCGCAGCACGCAAGGTGCCAGGTAAGGTATTACCATACCGGTCTTTATCAAGCAGGCTGGTCACCTCAATTACTCTTCCTCCACGCCCTCCTGTTGCATATTTTCCGTAACCCTCGGCTCCCGGAAAAGCAGGTTGCTGTGCATAAGCGTTAAAAAATATTACTGTACCAAGCAGAATAATAATACTTAAACAGTTAAGCAATTTCATTTTACTGTTCATGGTAAATTTATTTTGAGAGAAAAATGCTGCCCGTTATGCAGCGGTTAATTAATTGCACGACGGGCAACATTTTAATAAATATTACAGATAATTATTCTTTCAGAAGTTTAATGATGTTGGTCTGATTGTTGATACGAACTTCAATCAGATAAACACCGGCTTTCAGGGCTGAAATATCAATGGTGTTATGACCATTATATTCACTTACAAGCACTTTTTCTCCCAATATGCTATATAAGGTAATGGTTGCGTTTACAGGCTGGCTGAGCATAATATGATCTTTTGCCGGATTGGGAACAACAGTAATTGTATTTATAATTACGTCATCAATATTGCTTGGCTGACCGCTAATAGTTATAGACTTTTCGCCATAGACATTAGAGCCGTCATTGGCAGTTGCACGAACTGTCAGCGTACCATTACCTGTCGCAATAATTCTTATAGTATTGGAATTAAGTTCCCTGTAAGTTGCACTTCCTGAACCTGACAAAGTCCATGTAAGCGATTTATTATCAGCGTTGGAAGGATTAATCATTGCAATCACATTAAGTGAATCACCCTGCACCGAAATAGCAGATGAAGGTGTACCGTCCATCCTGAAGGATGCCAGGGAGATGCCTGTAACAAATATTTGCGGTTCAATAGTAATAACAACAGTATCAAACAAAACAGGATTGTAGTTTGATGTAGCCGTCAC
The DNA here is from genome assembly GCA_964489905.1 of uncultured Bacteroidales bacterium. Taxonomy (GTDB): domain Bacteria; phylum Bacteroidota; class Bacteroidia; order Bacteroidales; family UBA10428; genus UBA5072. Next base: position 1,683 of record CAZBCB010000045.1, on the reverse strand, counting down.
TTTGACTTTCCCCGGGTTCACCGCTGTAAACAATCCATCTGAAGCACTTATAGTAGCAGAGCCGGATGTTCCTTCATAATTGTTTACCACACTCCATGTTACGGTAAGATCAGCACCACTGCTTAAGGTAACATCTGCAACAAGCTGTAATTCATCACCCGGTATAATTCTTCCGGTTACAGGCCTAATCTTCACACCTACCTGAGGTACCCAGCGCGGATCACCTATAGCTCCACCATCATTGGCGGCTGTTAACAGCGATGATGTGTCAGGCAGCATGAAATAACGGGAGGCTGAGTCAGAAAATGCAGGATAATAGGAATATATGTCATTTACATGAACATTAGCCTGCCTGGCTGCAGAATCAAGGTTATATTTTCCCAGTTCAAGATTCGACCAGAAGTTGTGGAATGTTGAATGGCTGAAAACAAAATCACCAGCAAGAGGATCAATTCTGAAAGGCCTTGCATTTGCAGTATCAAGCAATGTACTTACAATATTATTGGTAAACGTTAAATGAACCGATCCGTCTTTGGGGTCATTTGACTGTATAAATGAATTGGTTCCTTTAACCAGTTTAAAGAAGGTATTGCGGTTCATGACAATCTGTTGCTGTACTGTATCGCGTGTACCATCAGAAAAATATGGATTCTGCATAAAAGTACCGGCAATATCATAAAATGTAGAATTGTTAATTGCCATGTACTTTGTTGCTCCCCTCCGTGGCTCAATAGCATGTGAAGTAAAGTCGTGCCAGATTACATTATCAATAATTACAGAGTCATAGGTGCACCAAATATTTTTTGACAACTGTAATCCGCCTACAAAGTTATAGGCTTCACAATTCTGAATTACAATGTTTTTCCAATTATACCACGAATTCTGATCAAATCGTAAAATATATCCTGCCCTGGAAATATTATCGGCTTTAAGACCATTAAACCTTAGGTTCTTAAAGGTAACACTGATGGTATCTTCCTTTAATCTAAAACCATTGTCATAAAATCTTATTTCAGGTTTATTGGTTAGTGATGGATCTCCTATTACATTGATTTCCTGATATATATCTATTGTTCCACTGACGATATAGGTAGCATCATCAGTCAGCATAATAATATCGCCCGGGTCCCAGTATGAAATATTTTCAATAAAGTGTTCAAGCGAGTCTGCAGGAATGCTTGGGATTTTATGGATATTAGACCCCGGAACATATCCTGCCGGCCACCAGCGCGGATCACCAATTGCATTGCCATCGGTTCCGGCTTTCAGCAACGGTGAACCATAAGGTATGGTTAAATCGTAACCATCACCATCAAGCAATGAAGTATCGGCAAACTGGGGATAATCAGTAAGGTTAGCATTGGCAGACACATTGACCGCAGTAATAAATCCGGCAAAATTATAATATGAAGCCGAATGATGAGTTGCATCAAAAATAGATACACTGTTATTTATAAAAGTAATATCGGCACTTGAAGTGGCCCTTGTAGTAGCATTAAAATTTTTAAAAGGTGTGCAATAAGAGGTGGGACTGCTAAAATAACTCGGGGTCATTAATTTTTCAATAATATTATTTGTAAAAGTAATATTCAGGGAATCGGCAGTTGTAATTTTTTCAGTCTGAATCAATGACCGGTGTTGGCTAACAATATTATAAAAAGTATTATGGTCAACAACAAACTT
>CAZBCB010000044.1:0-11971 GCA_964489905.1 uncultured Bacteroidales bacterium | reverse complement strand
GGTTCCTTATTATTTGACATATTATTTAATGTCAATTGTTCTGATCCTGAATATAAAAGACAACAGGCAAAACAGGCCTGTGAACTTTTTATCAGAAATTCCCGACGTTTTAATGTTTTGGTCATTGAAGTAATGTTGAAGTAAATAAAATTATTATATTTGAATTAATCCTGAATCTGACCTCTTACATTTTCAAAGCTATGAGCTAATTTATGCCTTTGGTTTCAGATTATGAAATATTTTACCATAATATTATTTCTTTTTGTTTTCTCCCTCTCACATCCTCAGCAGCATAACATGCGTTTTAAGAATCTGACTACGGATATGGGGCTTTCCAACGGGGATGTTTTTTGTTTTGAACAGGATTATGAAGGCTTTATATGGATTGGAACTGCTGATGGTTTAAACAAATTTGATGGTACTTATTTTTCCGTTTATAAATATCATCAGAACGATTCCAATTCATTACCAAGTGGTTATATCAATATTATTTACGAAGATAAAAACAGGGTTTTATGGATAGGGACAGTAAATGGACTATGTGTGTACAACCGTGATCTGAACAATTTTAAAAGAATTAAGTGTATTGATAAAAATGGTTCAGGGGTAAATTTTCATGTATATGCAATATTTGAAGACAGTTATAATAATTTGTGGATTGGCTCAACAGCAGGCATTCATAAACTTGACAGGCAAAAATACATACTCAACGAATGCTTTAATGAACAATGTGACAAGGAAATAGTTTCCAACTGCAATGACATTTGCCAGGATAAAACAGGCAATCTTTGGTTTGCCTTGGATAATGAAATGTATGGAGGATTGATAAAGTACAATCCTGCCACGGACGAATTCAGAAAGTTTAATAAGAATAGTAATGATCTGCGTTTAAGAGAAAATAACGTAACATGCTTAATGGTTGATAATGCCAATAATATCTGGATTGGTTATAAATCACAAGGTGTGGATATATTAGGGAATGATTATAAAACACAATCGCTGAGACATATACCCGGGAAAGACAATTCGTTAAGCATAAATGCAATTAATTCAATTATCCAGAAGGACAACAATACTATTTTTATTGGCACCAACGGAGGCGGTATCGATGTATATAATGTTAAAACAGGCCTGTTTTACCATTACACAAATTCCGGATCAGATTATTCATTATTGAGCAATACTGTGCAGAAAATATTTATTGACCGCAACGGTACATTATGGGCTGGCTGTTGGGGGGGAGGGGTAAGCATTTTTGATGAACGGTTTAACAGGTTTGAATTGTATAAAGAAGTTAAGGGCATCAGCAATTCAATCAGTGGTACATCAGTTACCAGCTTTACTGAAGATAAAAAAGGAAATATCTGGATTTCAACCGATGGCGGGGGAATTTCGTTGTTTAATCCAAAGAATAAGACATTTACTCATTTCAGAAATGATGACAGAAATCCCCATCTGCTTGCCAGTAACAAGGTTCTTGCACTCCAGACAGACGATAAATCAGGATTATGGGCTGGCATGTGGCAGGGTGGCTTAAGCTACTTCAAAATAAAAGACAATCAGCTTATTCTTGTTAAAAAATATAATTATCTCAACCCTAACGACTTGAGCAGTAATTGTGTATTTAAAATTTGTTACTGTAAAGATGCAGGTGAACTATGGGTTGGGAATTACCTCACAGGTGCATATAAATTTGACCCTGTTCAGGAAACCTTTATTCCGTTTTCACTTCCGGTTGAATCGCAGGCATATAACACGATAAGAAACATATTTTGTGATTCACGAGGTGATAAATGGTTTGCTACTGATTATAATGGATTAATCTGGTATTCAAACAGTACGGGCAAATTTAAAAAATTTACTGCCGACAAGAATGATTCATCCGGTATATGCCGGAACTCAGTTAGTGTTGTTTTTGAAGATAGCCGGAAACGTATATGGGTAGGTGTTGATGAATGTGGTTTATATCTGTTCAATCGTGACGCAATATTATTCAAACAATATACCGTGGAAGACGGACTTCCTGATAACACAGTTGTCGGTATTCTCGAAGACAGTAAAGGCAACTTATGGTTAAGCACGCATAATGGGATTTCAAAAGCTATTGTTGATACTTCATCATTTTATAATCCAAAGATCGAATTTAAAAATTACACTGTTCAGGATGGATTGCAGGGAAAAGTATTTAATCGTTGGGCATATTACCGCAGTACAACCGGTGAAATGTACTTTGGAGGATTACATGGTTTTAATATGTTTAATCCCGACAGTATGAGAGAAAACAATATTATTCCTCCTGTATATCTCACTGATTTTTTATTGTTTAATGAACCTGTAAGAATCGGAGAAAAAGGCTCTCCCCTGAAAAAACATATTTCTCAAACCAGAGAACTGGTTTTAAATAGCAAACAAAACTTTTTTACTTTTCGGTTTGTTGCTTTAAATTATATCCATAGTGAAAAAAATCAGTATGCCTACCTGCTTGAAGGGTTTGACAAAGAATGGAATCAGGCAGGCAATAAAAGAGAAGCAATATACACAAATATTAGCCCGGGGAAATATGTTTTCAGGGTTAAAGCAAGTAATAATGATGGAGTCTGGAATGATAAAGGTGTTTCGGTTAAAGTGGTTATTCTGCCGGCATGGTGGCAAACATGGTGGTTCAGGGTTACTGTAATTATTCTGATAATATTTTTAGTGTTCAGGTTTTATTATACGCGAATCAGTAGTTTCCGCAATAACCAAAAAATGCTTGAAGAAATGGTACTCAGACGTACCAAAGAATTAAATGATATTAATATTGCATTAATCAACAAACAGAAAGAAGTGAATTTGCAGAAGGAAGAGCTTGAGAGACAAAAGAATTCACTTCAGAAAGTAAATGAAATACTTATTGACCAGCAAAACAAAATTATCGAACAAAACAAAGAACTGTTTGATCACAGAAACAGGCTTGAAGCCCTTGTTGCTGAAAGAACTCGGGAACTTGAAAATGCCATAAAAAAAGCAGAAGAATCCGACAGACTCAAAAGCGCATTTCTGGCTAACATGTCACACGAAATACGCACACCGATGAATGCTATTGTTGGCTTCTCAGGACTTTTAAATGATCCGGAGATAACCGCTGAGGAAAAAGAAGAATTCATTAAAATCATTCAGGCTAATTCAGAATCCTTGCTCATGCTCATTAACGATATCCTTGACCTGAGCATGATTGAAGCAAACCAGATGAAAATCCGCAAAGAACCCTTTTTGTTAAATGAACTGATTGATCAGGTATTTTCTGATTTCAGCCTGTATGAAAAAAATCCGAAACTTAATTTAATAAAGAATAATAAGCTTTACGATCAGCATTTAACATTAAATACTGATAAATTCAGGCTCAAACAGATATTAACCAATTTCATGAGCAATGCCTGCAAGTTTACAGAGAGCGGATATGTCGAACTGGGAGCAGAGAAACACGATGACAACCTCCATATTTATGTAAAGGATACAGGCATGGGTATAGCTGCTGACGATCTTGAACATCTTTTTGAGCGTTTTCGCAAACTAAGCAATGAAAAATCACAGGCGTTCAGAGGTGTCGGACTTGGATTGGCTATTTCAAAGCGTGTAGCCGAGTTACTCGGAGGGAAAATTTTTGTAGCATCCGAACTGGACAAAGGCTCTGTCTTTACTTTCAGTATTCCTTATAATCTTGTTATAACATTAAAAGATGAAATACCAACCGTTGCCAGTCAGGTAACGGATGAAATTAACTTGACCGGTAAAAACATCCTTATTGTTGAGGATGAGGAAACAAATTATTTTTATTTGAAAAAAATTCTTGAAAAAACAAATGCTGTTACCATCTGGGCTAAAAACGGACTTGATTCGGTGAACTACATAAAGTCAGGCAAGCATGCTGACCTGATTCTTATGGATATTAAAATGCCGGTCATGGATGGTTCAGAAGCCTTAAAAATAATTAAAGAAATAAAACCCGACCAGGTAATAATTGCCCAAACGGCTTATGCACGTGCAGAAGATGAGGCAGGAATACGCAACAAAGGTTTTAATGATTATATTGCTAAACCCATTAATTCTCAGGATTTGCTGATTTTGCTAAAAAAATACTTGCAGAGTAAATAATATAAGTAACTTTGCACAGCAATTTAAAGAATAAAAGGGTAAAAAGGCAATGAAAAACGATAAGGAAATCATTGGGCTGATTCCGGCAGGAGGAAGGGCAAGCAGGCTTGGCAAAATTCCGCTAAGTAAAGAGGTTTTTCCAATTATCGCACCAGGTAGCAATGACAAGATAAGTGTTGTGTCTGAAAATCTGATGCAATATTTCAAAACTGCTGGCATTTCAAATGTTTATTTTATTATCCGCAAAGGTAAATGGGATATTCCTGAATACTTTGGTGACGGAAGTGAAATAGGCATGAATATCGGATACCTTTTAATGAACCTGCCTTATGGTACACCTTTTACACTCAACCAGGCTTATCCATTTGTAAAAGATAAAATTGTTGCTCTTGGTTATCCTGATATACTTATAAAACCATCAAACTGCTATTCTGTTCTCCTGCAAAAGTTCAGAAATAGTGACACAGATGTTATGCTGGGCATCTTCCCGATTACAAATTATTTAAAATGGGATATGATTGAATTTGATGACCAGAAAAATATCAGAAATATTATCGTAAAGCAAAACAGGCCTGACCTTCAGTATGGATGGACTGTGGCATTATGGAATCCCGAATTTTCAAGATACATTAATGATTATCTCATTGCGCACCTTAAGAAAAATCCCGACGGTATGCTTAAAATAGAAGGTTACGAAAAGCGTGAACTATATGTTGGGGATATTATTCAAAAAGCCATTATTGATAAACTTAAAGTTGATTATGTGAAATTTGAAAATGGTAATTGCATTGATATTGGCACAATATCTGATCTGAAAAAATACCTCCAGTTAACCATTTCCTGATTTCTCAATACAGCATTCCTGCTGATTGTGTTTTAAATCAAACAGGTGAGAAAAAATTAATTTATTTTAATAAATTGAATATCAATTTATTAATATTTTAATGATGTATTTTTGATGTAGTAAGGATGTAATTTTGATGTAGTGCGTTTGGTTCAATACGCTTTTTTTATCGTTACATTTGATTAATCTTTCTTTTTTATTACAAAAAACCTTCTTAATTATTAACTAATTTAAATTTTATAACATGAAGAAATTTAAAATCTTATTTTTTGGCCTAATGGTTATGATGACTTCATGGCTCTTTGGTCAGGAAAAACTAATTACCGGAACTGTTACATCAGCAGATGACGGTTCGGAATTACCTGGTGCATCTGTTGTAGTGAAAGGTACAACAACAGGTACAACTACCGATGCAACGGGTAAATTTTCACTCGTTGTACCCGAAGGTGCCATACTGGTTGTATCTTACGTTGGATATCTGACTGACGAGATAACAGTGACAGAAGAAAGCAATATTTCGGTTGTACTTATGCCTGATATTTCAAAGCTTGAAGAAGTGGTTGTTATTGGTTACGGTGTTCAGAAGAAAAGTCTGGTTACCGGAGCAATCTCGAAAATAGAAGCCAAAGATGTTGCCAATTCTGTTTCAACTCGCTTTGAACAAGTATTACAGGGAAGGACATCTGGTTTGGTGGTTGTTCAGAACTCGGGTTCACCGGGTTCCAGTATGACTATAAAAATAAGAGGTAACTCATCTGATGGAAATAATAGCCCATTAATAATAGTTGACGGGGTTCGAACCGGTGGTTTGGAATATTTAAATCCTTCGGATATCGAATCATATGAAGTACTGAAAGATGCTGCTTCTGCTGCTATTTACGGAGCTGATGGAGGTAATGGTGTAATTTTAATAACCACTAAAAAAGGTAGTCAGAAAGATGCTTTATTTGAGTATAGCTTTACGCATAGTATTCAAATGCCTACCAACTTGCCTGAAGCTATGAGCGGAAGTCAATACAGACAATATTTTATGGAGGCAGCTAAATGGGAAAATAAGCCTAACAAGTATGCTCAGTTTGCTGCACTTGATTCGACACAAAATACCAACTGGGTTGAAGAAATCTTTCAGAATGCTCCTATGGATGAACATCGTCTGAGCTTTTCGGGCGGTTCTGAAAAAATTAAATATTATCTGAGTGGTGCATATCTTAGTCAGGATGGCACCGTTGGAGGCCCCAAAAACAACTTCACCCGTTATTCTTATCGAACTAATATTGAAACTCAGGTGAAATCATGGTTTAGTGTTGGAACTAACATTTCTTTTACTCATTTTACAAAAAATAACTTGAATACCACGAATGAATATGGTGGCATTATTAACAATGCATTGAATTATGACCCGACAATTCCTGTTTTTTATGCAGATGTCAGCCAGATACCGGAAACATACAGGAATAATCCCGAAATTATGGCTGCATGGAATAAAACGGATGACGGTCATTATTATAGCAAATCAGGTATCACAGCTGGCGAAGCATGGAACCCTGTTGCACAGATTGATTACGCAAACGATAAAATAGCACAGGATAAAATTGTTGCTGATGTTCATGCAGATTTTAAACCTTTGAAATGGGCAAGGTTCACTTCACGGTTTTATATTGATTATGCCTATCAGAAAAGGAACAATTTTAACGGTAAGCATTTCTATGGAGTTGATCCATTGGTGGCAGATACCAATACTAATGTTGAACAATCCTGGGATAAATGGTTTAAATACGGATTTGAGAATTATGTTACCTTCAATAAACAAATTAATAATCACAATATTGAATTGATGGCAGGTCAAAGTTACGAGGACTATTCCCATGATTGGTTATATGTAAGAAGGTATAATATTCCTTATGCTTCGCCTGATTATGCTTATCCGGGAGCTGCTCTGGATCTTGAAAGGTTTACAATAAATGATCAAAGTGGAGATGACTGGGCCGTATCAAGATTAGCATCGGTATTTGGTCGTTTTGTTTATAATTACAATGAAAAATATATGTTGCAGGGTAATTTCAGAAATGATGGAGCTTCAAACTTCGGACCTGACAATAAGTTCGTACTATTTCCTTCTTTTTCTGCAGGATGGACAGTGAGTAGAGAAAACTTTTTTATATCTTCAGCAGCTTTAAGTAGTTTCATTGATTTCCTGAAATTGAGGGCCAGTTGGGGACGAAACGGAAGCCGGCAGACTTTAAATTCATTTCCTTATGTTACAGTAATGCAAACGGTATATTATTCTGATGCTTCCTTAACAGGATCACGCATTCTTGGCAAGGTTCCCGGACGTCCAGCCAATACAGCTATCAGTTGGGAAACCAGTGAGCAAACCGATATCGGCCTTGACGCAAGGTTCCTTAACAACGCATTATCTTTAACGGTTGACTGGTTTAAGAAAAGTACTAAAGGCCAGCTGGCCGAAAAGGCTGATCAACCTGAATATTTAGGTTTCCAGGGTACTGCAATGGTTAACAGTGGTGAAATAGTGAATAAAGGATGGGAATTTGATCTTTCATACCGTAATAAAGCCGGCAGTTTTAATTATTTTGCATCATTTAATGCCTCTTATGTAAAAAATGAAGTAGTTGATTACGGTGTAAAGCAGGGTAAAGATGGTGTTACGGTCGGACAACATGGATTAGTTAACCGTTATGATATCGGGCAGCCGGTATGGTATTTCTATGGTTACAAAGCCATTGGCATATTTCAGGATACGGCTGAAATAAATCATTACGGAACAGTTAATCCAACTACAGGACAATTTGTTAAATTACAACCAACAGCGAAGCCCGGAGACATAAAATTTGCCGATTTGCCTGTTGACTCGCTTGGCGGGGTAGGCGACGGAAAAATCGACGGAAATGACCGCACATATCTTGGTAAACCAATGCCCGACTGGATATTCGGATTTACAGTCGGATGTGAATATAAAGGTTTTGACCTTACAATCTTTTTCCAGGGCGTAACCGGCAATCAGATATATTGGGCAAGTTACCGCAATGACCGCACCGAATATAACAAAAACCTTATTTGGTATGAAAACAGGTGGACAGGCCCCGGTACATCAAATAAATATCCCCGTGCTGTCAATTCTGATTTTTCAAAAGTGTTTAAAGTCAGTTCTCTGAATGTTTATGATGGTGACTATCTGCGACTTAAAAGCCTAACCCTGGGATATACCCTTCCAAAAAGGCTGACTGAAAAAATATTTGTTGAAAAACTCAGAATTTATTACACAGGAACAAACTTGTTAACATTTACGGGTTATCCCGGTACTGATCCCGAAGTAGGAATGTTTGATCAGTATAATAACAGTACTTATGGCATTGACAAAGGAACCTATCCGCCTACAAGAATTCATTCTTTTGGTGTAAATGTTACTTTCTGAATTGATAACATATAAAATCTGAAGATCATGAAAAAGATATATTTCATTACAACAATAATTTCAATGGTATTCTTATTTTCCTGCAGCGAAGAGGATATTACACTCCAGCCTCAGGGAAGAGAATTGGATGTAACCTATTATCAGACAGAATCACAGCTTAACGAAGCTGTGTATGCCGCTTATGATCCTTTACAGGATATTATTTGGGGCGGTAATCCTTTTATGTGGGGGAGCATTACATCGGATGATGCCGTCGCAGGTGGCGCTGACTTTACTGATCAAAAGACCTACCAGATGGCCGACCGTTTTACCGTCACTGCCGTAGAAGATAAAGAAGATGATTTGAATGAGTTTTGGATACCACGCTTTAAAATGATTTACCGCAGCAATCTGATTCTGAAATTTGCCGATCCTACTAATGAATTCGGTAAAAAAGCCAGAGCTCATGCATATTTTATTAAAGGGCTTGCCTATTTTCAGCTCACACGGATGTTTGGCGGAATGCCTATTATTGATAAAGTACCGGCACCTACCGAAAAATTCGGAAGATCTTCCCAGGAAGACACATGGAAAGCAATTGAGGGATATTTGCTTAACGCAATTGAAAACCTGCCCGAAAGAACTTCAGCCGGCGATCCTCAGGATCTGGCCACAAAAGGATCTGCTCAGGCATTACTCGGAAAGGTCTATATGTATCAGAATAAATATGCTGAAGCTATCGCAGTGCTGGAACCGATAACTCAAAATCCAAATTATTCCCTTGAACCCGATTATGCTGATATATTTGCCCCCGAAAACAAACATGGCAGGGAATCAATCTTTGAAATTAACTTCACAAGTACTGACGGAGGTACTATCTGGGATCAATATTGTAACGGCAACGCAAGTTATACACTTTGCGGACCGAGAACCGGAGAAGTTACCATACAAAATGCAACATTTGAATGGGGCTGGGGAATGAACCAACCTACACAGAAGCTCGCAAAAGCTTTTGATGATATGGGTGATAAAATCAGAAAAAACAATTCCATTATTTCAAGTGATTCTATTTTAAGTGTTTCTCCTACTAATACATTTCAGAATGCTTTGACAAATTACTGGGATTTGAAACATGTCAGAAGAAAAGGTTTTTTTATCAGTGCAACTCAGGTAGCACAAAATATTATTCTTCTCCGTTTGTCTGATGTTTATCTGTTACTGGCCGAAGCTTATGCCAATACGGGTGATGAAACCAATGCACTAAAATACCTTAATCTTGTAAGAAACAGGGCTGGCTTACCTGATGCCACCGGAGGCGCTGACCTGTTAACAAAAATTAAAAAAGAACGCCAGCTGGAGCTCTGCCTCGAAGGTGACCGCTATTTCGATCTTGTTCGTTGGGGGGATGCCGTAACAGAGCTTACAGGTGAAGAATATGATGCAGGCGGACTAAATTATTCAACAGGTAAACCGGGAGTTTCAACAAACGGATTATTTCCGATTCCTCAGGATGAAATGAATAAAATTGGTGATGATCCAAACTTCCGCCAGAATCCGGGCTATTAATGAATACTCTTAATAATTAAACCATAGCGTAATTAATTGGTTATTCATTTTCATTCAAAAACGAAGGATACCGGAATAACCTGTTCCGGTTCCTTCTTTGGATAGTGAGAGCCATTTTACCGATTGTGCCTTCAAAATTAATTATATAACAAGTAGCCGATGAAAAATATATTTATTGTATTCTTCATTTTATTGCTCTGTTGTTTTGCCAATTCTTTCTCCCAACCTTTTCTTAAAACATCCGGAACTAAAATAGTGGATGAATCAGAAAATGAAGTGATTCTGAGATCTATTGGTATTGGTGGCTGGTGGTTACAGGAAGGCTATATGTTTGAAACATCTGCCTTTGCCAATACTCAGCATGAACTCAGAAAAAAAATTGAAGATCTTATTGGTACCGATAGTACTGAAATTTTTTATGAAACCTTTCTGAACAATTTTGTTACCCGCCGCGATATCGATTCCATTGCCTTATGGGGATTCAATTCCATCAGGCTTCCCATGCACTATAATCTTCTGATTTCGGCAACCGAACCAGATACCTTTATTGATAAAGGATTTAAAATGATCGACAGCCTCATTTTATGGTGCAGGCCTCATAACATGTATATTATTCTCGACCTCCACGCTGCACCCGGCGGGCAGGGACACGATCAACCTATTTCTGATTATGATCCGTCAAAACCTTCATTATGGGAAAGTGAAGAAAATCAGGCACTTACAGCTATATTATGGAAAGAAATTGCCCGGCGGTATGCTCATGAACCCATTATAGGAGGTTATGATATCCTTAATGAGCCCAACTGGGAGCTTGGAAGTTCAAACCAGGTGCTGCGATCTTTTTACCAGCGAATTACTGACTCAATCAGGAAGGTTGATACCAGTCATATCATTTTTATTGAAGGCAACTGGTTTGCTACTGATTTTAACGGTTTGACACCACCGTGGGATAATAACATGGTGTACAGTTTTCATAAATACTGGAGTGCTTATAATACATCAAGCATTCAATACCTGCTTAACATAAGGGATTCTTATAACGTACCTCTCTGGCTCGGAGAAACCGGTGAAAATTCAAATCACTGGTTTACGCAAATAGTCAATTTGATGAATCAGCATAAAATCGGATGGGCATGCTGGCCTTACAAAAAAACAGGATCAGTGGCTGGACCTCTTACCATCCCAAAACCGGCAGGATATCAGGTATTGCTTAATTACTGGAATGGGCAGGCGCCAAAACCAACTGCCGGTTATGCATTTAATGCACTGATGGAGTTAACCGACAGCCTTCGGATTGAACATTGCACGTTTCATCCTGATGTTATTCATGCATGGATGACATTCCCCGGGCAGACACAGACTATTCCTTTCCGCTATATTACAGTGCCGGGTAAAATATTCTGCGCCGATTATGATATGGGTTATCAGAATACTTCATATTATGATACTGATTACCAGAATACTGCAGGCGCCGGAAAGGCATCATGGAATTCAGGTGGCGCATACCGGAATGACGGAGTGGACATTGAGCGTTGTACCGACAACATTACTAACGGCTATAACGTTGGATGGATAAATAATGGCGAATGGCTTACTTATACCATTCAGGTTACACAGAGCAATTATTATGCATTTAACATACGTTATGCCAGTCAGAGTGCAACAGGCAAAATGCATATTGAAATTGATGGAAACAATGTTACGGGGACAATAGATTTGCCTCCGACAGGTGACTGGCAAAACTGGCGTAGTAAAGTAACCGGTGCTACCATGATTGAATCAGGAATGCATAAAATGAAAATTGTTATGGAATCTGACGGATTTAATCTCAATTATATCGATATTACTGTAACTTCCGGTTTAAAAATTAGCGAATCAGACCAAAATTCCTTATTTGAAATACATTATGATCATACTGGTAAAAATCCGCTTATTAAAGCAAATTTTATGGACAACAATCCTTTTAGTATAGAATTGTTTGACCTTTCAGGCAAAATGATTTTAACGGAGTATTT
>CAZBCB010000043.1:0-12152 GCA_964489905.1 uncultured Bacteroidales bacterium | reverse complement strand
GCACCAAAGCCTCTTTTACTACCTGATTTACTTATAACAACAAATACTTTACCAATTCTTGGTATTTTTCTAAATTCAACATATGATATATCATTATATAAGTACCTTTTTATTGACTTTGACCACATATGTTTGACTACAACTTCTTTGTCATCATAGCAAAATGAGTAAAACCTTCCATACAGCACGATAAAATTGAACAAATTGAAAAATAGCAAGATTATCAATATGTTTGCTATTCTCATTTTTAAAAAAATTACAAGCAAAATATTTGCCATTATTAAAAAGAATGTATAAATATTTAGTATGCCATTCCCTGATACTACCCGATAATTACTATCCATTTTAAATAACTATTTTAATTTACTTTCAATAAATTCAATTATCTCGTAGCTATCCATTCCTAAAGAAAGATAATCTAGAACTTGATTCAAGTCGGTCCCTGTTAATGTTCCTGCAATGTTATAAACATTTACAATTAAACTTCCAATATCATATAGAGCTGCTCCTTGTGTTCCGTAATTGTCAACTATTATTCCTTTTACCAAACGATATTCTTTATTAGGGTAAAAAACTTTGTTATTTATAGCGTTCAGTTTGCTTATACCTCCTGATATTCTGTCCAACGAGTACCCCATGCCAGCAAGACCCACAGCTAAATCTAATCCAAATGTAAATTCTGATGTTCCTATAACAATTCCTGAAATTGTAACACCACCTGTGCCTATCACAATATCTTTAATAGCTTGTACTTTACCTGCTTGAACAGCCTCTAAATATGTCCTGAGAGCTTCCGCACCCCTGAGTTTTGCTAGCCATTCTTGGTATCCCCGTTCCCATCTGGCATCACTGAGTGGACGCCATTCGATAAAATACTTGTATTGCTGGATTTCAGTAAGTTCCCAATAATTATAAAATTTTGATTTAATCTCATCAATTTTTAAAGATGATATTTTAGGTATTTCACGAATACCAATACGATACATATATTCACCATACATTGAAAGCAGTGAATAATATTCCGTTAATTTTTTTGTTTCATTTTCCCTATTAGCCGGATTTACAAACTCCGAATTTTTTAAAAGTATATATTCCTTTATATCGTTCTCAAATCTCTTAAAGTCATAGTTGCCATTTTTATAATATGTGCGAGGATCTATTATTTCTCTTACCTGATTATCAAACCATGTATACTTGAAAATATTATCACCTAATTCCGTTTTCTTCGTATCATAGAAATATTTCACAAACTCATTAAATCCAGTCTGATATGTATTTACAGGTTTCAATAATAGCTCAGAATAATTCTTAATGATGTAATTTGCCATAGAGTATTCCCTTTCGTGTTCTTTCTTTAATTCTTCGCTTGCTTTTGTCGGGTTAAAAGTACTCCGATCAATTCCCTTAACAGAACAGAACCTTGCGTAATCCCAAATGAATTTTCCGGATTCGTTCTTGATATAAAATAAATTGAAAATCTGACTATTGATATATCTTAAAATTTCCAGTTTTTCATCTTCAGTCCAAAAATCTTTAATACTAAATCGTTTTATAAAAACCTTCTCATAAAGGCGCTTGAATATTAAATTTTTTTTGATTTCATCAGTAAGGACCATCTCCCCCTCTCCCTCCTCCTCCAGCCACGCAAACCATATCTTTTCAGGATCGTGAATGAGGTCCCACTGGTATTTGTACAATGCAGTGCCGCCGTTGTAATCCAGTAGGTTATCAGTAGTGCCTTCGGAAAGCATGTGGCGGTTTTCGTGGCTGAAGGAGTGCCTTAAATTGAAAACTCCGTGGGCTATTTCATGCGCTATTGTGCGGTAATATTCTGCCTGCCTTGCTGCCGTATAACCTGTAATGTAGCCAAACTGCCCGTTTAATGGCATGTATCCTGCTAACGCAGCATCTGTGCCCTGGTCAAAGAAAAACAGGTAAACCGTATGTCGGTTATAGGCCGGGTGATCTTTCATGGCGCGGTTTACCAGTTTCATATCGGGGGTATAATCCATCCTGTCGTCAGGATCGGTATTGTCAATTTTTTTACCACTGCCGCTTTCCAGCGTAACGCTTAACCCTCCTTCAAGATAAGTAACATTCCATTTTGCCACTGCAGACGCATATACCTTATTCAGAAAAGCCTCAACAGCCGCTTTATCAGCCGGAACAGCCGAACCGTTAACACTAACTAAGCAAAGGTCAGCTGAAATCTGATCGTACGAAACTATGTTTACCGACCCGGCATAGTATATGTTTTTATTAGTGTCCTGTTCATTGCCATTGTATGTGTACCATGCATACAACTCATCTTCGTCATTATTATTCCCGCCGCTTATAAGCAGTGAACGCCTGCTGTCATCAGTGCCTTTTGATACCATAACCATATTGCGCGACTGACGCGAGAAAAAGACTGAGTCAGCCGGCTCACCGTTAATGATAGCATCAAGCCGGTCAAAGCGACCCGACTCAACTGATTTCCAGGGAACATAAGCCATCTGGCCATTGGTTATCCGGGTTTTGTAATTGTCAGCCGGCATGTTCTGTACATCAGGCTTATCAAAGCCATATATTTGCTGGCCTGATGCATCAAAATCCACCACAAATTTCTTTTCGCTATCTGAAGGCTGCTTCAGACCATCAACACCCTTTGAAGGTGCGGCACCTGATGGCGTGGACTGGGCATAAACCGTTTTTGTGGCGCCATCAACAACATACTGCTTCCCCGACGGCGCAGTGATGGCAACTATTTTATCTTCTGAAACTGATTCAGTAACTGTTCCCTGTGCAGTATTTACAACAACAGAATTACCTGAAATAATAACCGATTGTATGCTGTCAGGAGCATTTATTTTAATGTCAGCAATATCTGCAAATGGGTTATTCTCTTTTTTCATTAACGACCCGCCGCCGAAAATGTCAGTCATATTAAGCATAAGGCTGTTGCTGAGGTTATACACCGTTTTAATTGAACCTCCCATCAGCTGATAATCGGTATTAACCTGTATGTTGTTAAGGTCGGCCTCAAGCTTAATGAATTTGAACAGTGGCACAAGTATAAATCCTTTTCCGCTGAAGGTGCCGTTTGAACCCTGTGCTTCATAAATTTCCACTTCAAAATCGCCGGCTTTGATATAATCACCCCGTTTTAGCTGCATAAGGGGGTTACGGTTTGTAATCTCAGGAATATTACCGGGATTACCGCATTCAAACGTCAGATCCTGTTTTGTTCGCAGCCTGAGCCTTTCTGAAGCAGGACTTTCCTGTGTGCCGCAGGTACCTTTAACCTCAACATAATATTCGGTATTAGGCCTCAGGTTTTCAATCCTGAAATTTTGCATTGAGGTGGTACCTGAATACCAGTCGCCGCCTTCCATGTTAACAGGTTTGTAATTTATTTTAAAGTTGGTCTGGTATTGTTTTGTTTCCCATTCAACATTGATATGGCTGGCACCAATGGCTCCGGCCTTTATCAGCGGGGCGTCACAGGCCGTTCCATACTGAAACCAGCGCAGGGCAGATCTTCCTCCTTCCTTAAATGCTGTAATGCCTTCGGGATCAATTACGGTAACGCGCCATGCATATTTACGGCCCGGAATCAACGACGGCTCCATTACCGTGTAATTAAAAGTGGTTGAATTAACCGTTGTTGAATAAACAGGTTGCGTTGCCAGTGCAACAGCATACGTGTCCATATTTTCGGGATATACTTCCCACATTTCAAACCGGTACTCAGGAATAAAACCCGGGCGTGAAAAAGGTGAGTGCCTGAATGTCCAGTTAAAAAGTATGTTCTGCTGGCCTGTAATATTTATCTGCGCCCTGTCAAAAGGCATATTGAGAATGGGTGGGTCATTTACAAAAATGTAAGCAAAGGCAGGAAAACGTGAAGAAGATATAACAAAGTTGCGATGGTAATCAACTACCTCAAATGTAATCTGATATATACCATCGGGCAACTGGCCGGTTTTAAGGTACTGGTTTTTACTGAATCCCGAAAAATCAAGATTTTCAAGTCTGAAATATTCTGCCAGATCGGCAGAAGTGAGAATTATTGACTCACCTCCGTTGATAAGTATCGGATTTGTTATGAATGCCTGAGAGGTAGTAATGGTCACGGAATTGCTTTTCATCACCAGCCTGAGTTTAACCGGATAACCTGAAAGAGTAAGGTCATTGACAGTTATCTGAAGGCTTATTTTATTAGATGAGATATCGGCAAATCCGTCGAGTGTTGAAGGATATGGCGGAGTAAGGTTAACCATAACTGATACCGGGTAAACCTGTGACGAAACCTTCAGTGCAAATGCGAGAAAAAGAATAATTATGTAAAAACGTTTCATCATAATTTCATAATTCAGTTTGAGACAGGGGCCTTAATATTTTGTTGTTTTTTAAATGCATTATATATTCCGGGCATTTATATCATGATTATTATTAATAAATTTCATTGTTCAGCGTGTAATTGTCTTTATGTTCGGTAATCCATTTCCTTACATCATCAAGTGTTTTATCGTAGTCGGTTATAATTATTTCGCCCCACTTGTCGGTTTTCACCGGAAAATCAGCAACATAAGGGGCTACCAGCTGCATAATCCTGTATGCGCAGATAATAGGCTTTTCATTATCAGGATTGGATGATCTGCAATCTTTACTATCGCTCATTATTTTATCAAAAAGAAAATCAAAAGCCTTTTTTTGTCGCATATAAGCCAGGTCGGGATAAATGTTATATACCACATCATCGTTAACCGGAAGCTTGCTTATTCTGGCCATCACAGTGTTTACCGAGGCGCTGTCACCCATCCGGGCCATAGCCATCAACATGGCCATTTTTTCGCTGCTTCGGTATCTGTTTTCTTTTGTCATCAGGCTATAGTTGTAAATAAGCTCATCAATGCCCAGATAACCGGTAAGTTTGATTATTTTAGCCAGATATGGCGGATTGCCTTTCACCATCTGGGATAATAAGTAACGTGATTCGGCATTAAAGTCATCTTTCCTGAATTCGGTGAGATAACCAGCAGCCTGACCTGCAATGCCGTGATCATCATCACTCAGGGCTTTAATAAGTAGTGAAACAGCCGTAATGCGGTCAGCTGCATCAACGGCCCTAATACCGGCTTTATAAATACCATTATAACCGATAGCCCGCACTTCTGAAAGTGAGTCATTCGTGTAAGGCACATAAGCTTTTATAACCTGTCCTGACGGAAGTTCCGTTATTTTCCTCAGGATTTCTCCGTCGGTAATGTGGTTACGGCTCTTCTGAACATAAGCCCGTACAAGTTCTTCTGCCTTCTGCGCCATAATTATTCTACCCGGCAAAAGCAGCAAAATCAAAATGACAATATGCAATGGCTTCTTATAATGATTCATCGTTATTACCTTTTTTGGTTTCTGACTTCTTAAAAACAGGTGTATAGCTGAAATTATACCTGTAAGTAAGCATTATAGTGAGTTCGGTTGATCTGCCCCGTTTGATATTGTTTCGCCAGGCTGTAATAGAGCTCAGGTCAAACTGATGCGATTTCTTAATATTGTATGCAGCCGAAAAACGCAACAAAGTGTTTTCTCCCTGCTTTTGCCCGTTCATGGCCGAACGATTAT
Organism: uncultured Bacteroidales bacterium; assembly: GCA_964489905.1. Taxonomy (GTDB): domain Bacteria; phylum Bacteroidota; class Bacteroidia; order Bacteroidales; family UBA10428; genus UBA5072. The sequence goes on along the minus strand of CAZBCB010000043.1, from coordinate 6,545 downwards.
ATGAAACCATAGCTGACAGGCTCATTTTCTTATCAAGAAGACTTTTCCTCACACTAATGCTTGGACCTGCAATCTGAGTAACCACAGTATCCATAACACTCCGGCTGTAATTAAACATAAGCGAAGGCGCCAGATCGGCCGGCACATAACGAAGGTTATAGCCTGCAACAACCGTATAAAATTTATTGCCTGCCATATCGGTATTACCGGCCTGCGACTGCGAGGCTTCCTGGTATGAAAGTGCCATATTAACAGCATGGTTTATTTTTTCCTTTTTCCCCAGCTTCAGGTTTATACTTCCTCCCATATTTTCTGAAATCTGGGTGAAATCGAGGGTGTCGAGGTGGCCGTATGGATTGGTAGTGTTAATATTTTCAAAAGTGGTCTTTATATTGGTAAAGTTGTAAAAGTTGGAATAAAACAACGAAACACCCAATGCCTCAGCAGGTGACAGGTTGAGGTTAATATTCCCGACAGTCCGCTTATTTTCCTGTTCTTTCTGGCCGTTGAGATTATCCAGTTGCACACCGAAACTTGATGACAACGAAACACGGTTTTTCATGAAACTGCCGCCATAATTAATGGTATAATTGACAAAATCATTACTGTTATAATATGCACCAAGTGTGCGATAGCCAGGGTCAATGCGTTCATAACCCACACCAATGGCACCTATGGCAGCGTTATAATTTATGCCGGCCTTCAATGCATTGAACCGGCGTGTTGATTCGCGGTAAGTAAAAAACGGGATTTTTGTACTTATTTCATCACTTTCAGGAGAGAATGTATTTTCACTTAAAATGCTTCTCGAATAATCAACAGATGCCGTGATATTTTTAATGATGGTAAAATTCCCGGTAAAGCCCAGTGTCAGGTTTTCCTGAGGGGCAATGGTCAGGCTGTCTCCGGATAACGGCAGCGAATTCCTGTCGTCGGTTGCATAAAACATAATAACAGCTATGTTTCCGAATTTATTTGAATATTCAGCCCTGAACCCTGCTCCGATGCGACGGTATGCCGGTTCACCCTCCATGGCAGAGTCCTGTAAAACCCTTTTCTGCAGGCGACCTAACATAGCACTGAATTTAAAGCCATTATCGGGGGTTAGTTCAATGCCTCCGCCTAAAAACTGATGGCCTGCAAGGGTATAAGGAGAAAAATTCATTGAAGCGTACCCTGCATGAAGCCTGATCCATTTGTAAGAAGGATGAAGGGAAAACTGGTTGAAAGGCTGATGATAGCTCCATTGCCGGTTTGAATATACAGCTGATAACGGCACTGACCACCCGTAAACAGAAAGGTTAAGATTAGCCATCAGGGTGTAGGCATAAGGATTGCGTTGTGATAAAGTATCGTCTGAATGATAATACACCTGGTTTAATGATATACCTCCGCTGGTAGTAAGCAATGGTGATTTACCGATATTGCTCAGTTCCTGGGCTGTAGAAAAAAGACAGGTATCCGTGATAAAGACAACAAGCAGTATCAGGCGCGGCAGATTTCTCAATTTATATGTGATGGGTATATTCCGGTTCATGTGCAATGCTAATAAACAATCATTTTGATATTTTGCATTTCATCGCCAGCCTGCAGATTAACAAGATACGCGCCCGGTATCAGGTTGTTTAAATTAAAGATTTCATCATAGCTGCTGCTGCCCTGAAGTCTTCGTAAAGCAACCGTATTGCCTGTGCCAAAAGAAACAATACGTATCATTACATCTGACTGCCTGCTCAGCAAAATATTGAGGTTAAATGTACCGTTGTTCGGATTTGGCTTCAGTGAAAATGACTGAATAAGACCACTGTATTTTCCGGTATTTTTCAGTTTTTCATCAGGTAAAAGCACGGTTAATGTTTTGTTTATAACATCCTGACAAGAGCCATTATAAGAAATAAGGCTGATATTAAAAACACCGGTATCGCTTGCAGTAACATAGCGATAATATTGGCCACTGTCAACCACTGTGAGCTCTTCGGGTAGAATAATTTTGATGGAATCAGGCACAGGGTCAGACGCTTCAAAGATTATCACCGTATCAGTAACTGAAATCACCGAAGCCATCAGAAACTGTGCTTCCATAAGCCTGTCTGACTGTGAAATAACAATACTGTCGGTTCCTGTACAACCCCTGTAGTCCTGAAAATCAACCAGATAATTTCCTGCTTCGGTAATATCAACCACAGGTTCAGATGAAAAATAGCTGCCATCCTTTCTCCAGTTTGCAAACATAAAGTCACCGGGAGTCAACGTAACTGAGCTGTTTTTACATAATGTCAGATCCGACGGCAGGTTACTCTGCAGTGTCTCATGATAGTTCAATGTAAAGCTGAATTCACGCTGGCAGTTATTTGCATCGGTAATCAATAAGCGATAGTTACCTGCATCGGCATTCCTGAGTAAATTATCCTTTCTTCCCGTATTCCATGTGTAGGTATATCCGGGTGTACCACCCATGGCATTAACTCTTATCCGGCCATCGGCTATACCTTTGCATAACGGAGGCTGCATTTCGGTAAGCTGTGCCCACAGGCTGTCAGGCATTGTGATGGTGAATTCATTAAATACCTTGCAGCCCTCACTGTCAAAGACCGACACTATATATTTACCTGCTGAAAGGTTAGAAACGGCTTCCCCTTCTACATTGCCCGGCCATGTAATTCTATATGGCGGACTTCCTTTCAATACTTTTACCGTAGCATAACCATCATTCCCCTGCCAGCATGATACAGGCCTGGTAGTAACCGATTCTATGGAAAGGTCCGTGAGATCACTGATATGAAGGTCGGATTCCAGTTCACACCCATGGGCATCGGTAATCTTAAGCGTGTAAATACCGGAGTACAGGCTGTCAATCTGATTACCTCCCTGCTGAATAAGTGTTGAGCCGTTGTACCATGAATAATCATACTGTGGTGTGCCGCCCCCGGCGATAACGATGATAGATCCTTCGTTCATCAGGCACCTTGTACCGGTAACAGAAGTGTTGGTCAAAACCAGCTGATCAGGCTGTCTGATGTTAGCCGTAACCTGAGTCTCACAACCAACACTATCCTTCACATAAATAATATATGAACCTGCCGGCAGGGCTGATTTTATAAAGCCGGGGCTCCAGTTAACCCCATCAGCAGAAACAGAATAATTGCCGGTTCCGCCTGATACGTTCAGTTTAACCTCACCGTCGGCTGAGCCATAACACAAAGCGTCTTTTATGGCTGAAACTCCCGCATTCAGCGCCTGAGGCTGATTCATTGCAAATGTGGCCGATTTTACAACACCTGCTGTATCTTTAACATAAAAAGTATAATTACCGGCTGCATAGCCTGTCTGTATAGGATTACTCAAAGTAATATCCGTTGCACTGGTGCCGAACAAATATTTATTTCCCCATCCGCCGGATGCCTTTAGCTCAAATTCTCCGCTGGATTCTCCGTAACAACGGACATTCTTTACCAAGGCCTCCAGACTTAAACTTTTTTCAGGCTCGGGAATAACAAAAGTTTTATTAAGCCAGCTTGTCTCCCAGTAGTTACAAAGGGCTGTATCCTGCACCCTAACCATATAAGTACCGGCAGGACGGGATGAAACAACTGATTTTGATGTTGTTACACCAGCGCTGATTAAATTAGCAGGATTTACTGAACTGCCTGAATACCATTCAACATTATATTTCCCGTTGCCTTTACTGATAACGGCACTGGCCCAGCCGGTGGATGCTCCTTTGTCGGCAACATATCCGGGAACAATTTCTATTTCAACAGGTTCAGGCTCATTTACGGTAAAAACCGGCGAAACAGCTACACAATTGTCTTTATCTGTCACTTCAACAGTATAGTTGCCCTTTGCCAGACCGCCAAGGATATGAGAACGCGGGCCCTTCTCCTGAACCACCAATGACTGCCCCGGATCGCTGTATGCCTTATACATAAAACCGTCATTAAAAGGTGATCCATTAAGTGCAGTCACTGCTACTTTCCCATTGGCCATTTCAGGGCACGAAGCATTGGTAATATGGCCGGTTGTAATATTCAGGCTGTCACTGCGGACAGGAAACCAGAAGAGTCCTGTGGAAGCACTGCAACCATATTTATCATAAACCACAACACGGTTATTTCCTTTCACAGGCTGATTGGTAAAAGTCACCATCTGCCCTGCCAGTGTATCGGTTCCGTTAAGCACAAAATAATAACCCGGATCAGGCAATTTACTGCCTGCAGCCTGAAGTTTAACTGCAGCATTTGATGCTCTTACACAACTGGCCGGAGTAAAATCATACGATGCAATGGATACCGGTCGGACAACAGGATAAAAATTAAAAGAAGTATCTCTTGAACAGCCAATGCTATCAGTAATGCTGAGCACATATTTATCTGCCGGTGTTGTGCGGGCACCAAGACCGGTAAATTCAACTATTCTGTCAGGGGATGTTAAAGTGGTTGTCCCCAGCTTAAAAGTATAATTTCCGGCATTATATTTCTGTGTGGCGGTAACTTTTAATTTTCCGTTGACAGCACCGGCACAGGCTACTGAGTCGATGGAGATAAAGCGGGCAAAAGGATAGTTATTCAGATTACTTATTGTCAATGGCATATCAGCCTTACATCCCTGATCATCGATAGCTTTTAGAGTGTAATTACCTGCAGGCAGATTGTTTTTGATGGCAAAGCCTGTTGTAGCCAGCAATTCTTTATTGTTTGCAGGATGAATAAGAATCAGTGAATCTATTGTGTGACCGGCACTTGAAGCGTTAACTCTGATTGAACCGTTTATCACTTCACTGCAGTATTGATCTTTTTTTTCTGTAATGGCTATAGAAACCGGGTTGGTATTGGCATCAATCACTACAGGTAGGGAAACCGAACAGGAACTGTCGTCAATTACCTTTAAGGTGTAATTGCCGGCAGCAGCAAGTCCTGAAAAAGTAGCACTTCCTGAAGTTCTGATTACCATGGTATCCATACCGGGGCGCGACAGTTTATATACATAATCAGGTGAAACAAACCCGTTTTTTGCTGATGCAGTGAGCGCACCGTTATCAATTCCCGGGCATGAAGTGTTTTGCTTCGTATAAGGAGGAGATCCCCATGCCAGTGTATTTGGATGAATTGTGATTACAGCAGGCATGGTGCTGCTGCAATTATCATTGTCGGTTATTTTTACAGTGTAGTTGCCATTACTCAATCCTTGCATGGTATAACTGCCTGATGTAATTCCGCTTCTGACAGCAGTTGTACCTGTGGCTATGTTTTTAAATTCGTAAGTATAAGGCGGAGCAAGATTTCTTGAAGTATTAAGCGAAGCCGTTATACTGCCGTTGCTTCTGGCCTGACAGGAAACAGGAGTAACGGCAGGAGCCAGCATAGCCATGCGGTTTGCGATGGTATCGATTCTGAAAGAGCCTTGTGCAATACATTGATTGTTATCCTTTACAATAAATGAATAATTACCATAAGGCTTGTTTAAATAATTGAATGTTGAATCATTCAGCCATGCTAATGTTCCGATCAGGCCGGTAACAGTATAACGTGTTCCGTTTCTGGTACCTCCCCTGATGACAACGCTGGCTGACCCGTTGGATGCAGTAGCACACGAAGCCTGACTGGTGACCGAACTGGTAATGGTGATGGGAGGAGGGGCAGGTGGAGTTTTGATGGAAACAGGTTGTGAACAACAACCCTCTCTGCTTATATTAAAGGTATAGGAAGTTTCTGGTATTAACCCCGAAAAAGTTTTATCTTGCTGTATCCTTGTACTACTTCCCAATTTGCATTGATAACTAATATTATTATTTGATGAAAAAATTATAGCCCGGGCACTGTCGTATGAACAAAGAATAGCTGGCGTAGTTATACTATCGATAATCAGCCTTTCAGGTTCTTCGATAGTAAATTTCTCTAAGGGAACCTTTAAGCCAGTTGTGTCACTTATTGAACTATCTGTCAGATAAACTGTATACTCGCCTTTTCCCAATGTATTTCTGAAAAAATTACTTGAATCACCAATGTAATACCTGAATTTATCCGTTATTCCTTTATAAGTTCGGGATAAATTAATAAAATATCTTCGAACTCCGCCGTAAACGGAGAGATTCACTGATCCATTATTTGAAGCCCCAATATCCTGACTGTTACAGGTAAGATCATTATGACTATCAATTTTAAGCGCTAAATTATCTGCCCTTTTGAGGTCTATATATTTTACGGCTGAACATCCATTAAAATCCCTGATTAATATTTGTGCCGTTGTATTATTTGCATTAACAGGCACTGTTATCTGAGTATTACTTGTTGAGGTAAACGGAACCGAATCATTGGCATTTCTGATGTAATAATAATAACTGGATTGGTAATATGATGTTCCTCCCTTAGCTTTTAGTGTAATTGATGCCCTATCTGCACCAGTAGTTACCTGATAGCCATTCCAGTTATTGGTTGCATATGAGATATTTTCTAAACGAGTGGGTTCAGTTAACCCAACGATTACTTCATCAGGAAAATATCTTTTATTTTCTACAAAAGAATATACTTTTATTTTATATACTCCTT
>CAZBCB010000042.1:0-12570 GCA_964489905.1 uncultured Bacteroidales bacterium | reverse complement strand
AACTTTTGTATGAATTACGCAGGGAGACAATTATATTGAATTACCCGTTAGGAAACCTACCGAATATATGGGTAGTTGTTTAGATTTTCGCGCCTTCATAAGGCTTATACCCGACCTGCGTGATATTCCCTACCTGCTCCTGTCCTCTAATAACAACCATCTGATGCCCAATGCACTTTAAACACAAGCCGGGGTGTATTTGCCATGGGATTGAATTTTTTATGAAGAGTAATATGTGTTTGTGTTACAATCCCTTTTCCATGAGTGGCTCAATTTATGCTAATATTCCTGGCTCATTTAGTTCCGGAAAAGATGTCTCAATTTGATTAAAAATAATTTTTCTGCAAAATGAATTTTGTTATGTTACCAAATTGATAACTATGTAACATGATTATAAAACAGCTAATATTTAACAATAAAATGTAACATATTCAACTGATCCTGTTACATCATTAAAAGCTTTTAGCGCATTCTGATTTTAATTTTGATAGTGTTTCTTCAAAAAGCAATTTTTAAAATATGCCTGCACGATATTTAAATTGGGTAACCTTTGTAGCTGTAATGGGCGGCTTGCTATTCGGACTTAATATGGCTGGTATTTCAGGCGCCATTGATGGCATTAAAGGAGAATTTTCGCTTACTGACAGCGGATTGGGCACAGTGGCGTCATTGCTTACAATTGGTTGCCTGGTTGGTGCACTCTTTACAGGTAGTTTTACTGAAAAATTAGGACGTAAAAAGGTTATGGTAATTACTGCTATACTATATATAATATCCGCACTTGGCTGTGCATTTGCATCATCATCAGTATTGCTTATTGTATTCCGCCTTCTTTCCGGACTTACAGTTGGCATTACGTCGGTAGTAGTACCAATGTATATTTCTGAAATATCGCCGGCAAAGAAACGTGGTCGACTGGTTTCGTTTAACCAGTTTGCTGTTACTATAGGTATACTTGTTGCTTATATCTTTGACTATTTCTTGGTGAATGTGAATGATAACAGTTGGCGATTCATGCTTGCAGTACCTGCATTTTTCGGAATATTTTATCTACTTTTCCTATTGCTCAATTTCCCCGAAAGCCCTCGCTGGTTATTGGCACGCGACCGACAACAGGACGCCGCTAAAGTATTGTTCAGATTGGGTGGGCAGAAACTGATAGACGAAGAACTCCCTGAAATGGTAACGGCAATTGCTGCGGAGCAAAAGAAAGAGAAAGTTTCGGTTAAAGAACTGTTTAAAGGGAAAACGGGTAGAATTATCCTTATCGGCACCATGATCGCAGCTTTTCAACAAATAACAGGGATCAATGCTGTGATTATGTATTCGCCTGAGATGTTTCAGACAGCGGGTTTGGCCAAGGTTGATTCCCTTATGATGGCAATGGTAATTGGACTCGTTAATTCCCTGATGACCATTTTCGCGTTATGGCTGGTTGATAAAAAAGGCCGTAAAACCCTTCTTCTTTGGGGTGCTTTCGGTATGGTTGTAGCACTGTTATACCTTACGTTTGAATTTGCAAGACCGACGCAAAACGGCATTGGTGTACTGGTTGCAATGCTGGTTTATATTTCATTCTTTGCAGCCTCCTTTGCACCGGTAATGTGGGTAATCATTTCTGAAATCTACCCTAACCATATTAAAGGTGTGGCCATGTCGTTTTCAACGGCAGTTAGCTGGTTGTGTACATTCCTCACCGTTTATTTCGCACCGGTCATACAGGGTACATTGGGCTTGGAATACCTTTTCGCTATTTTCGCGGCATTCAGCATCTCTGCATTTATTTTTGTAAAGATTTGGATTCCTGAGACCAAAGGCAAATCACTCGAAAGTATTCACATCGAACTTTTTAGATATAATAACAAGCAAGAAAAATTGGCCAATGAATAGTTCAGTGCTATGTTTCGGTGAAGTTTTGTGGGACAATCTACCCTCAGGTCCCTTGCCTGGTGGCGCTCCTATGAATGTAGCCCTCCATCTGAAAAGATTTGGCATCAGATCAATCATAGCAAGCAGTGTAGGCAATGATGAAAAAGGCGCAGCACTTATCAGTTTCCTTAAAAATGAAGGAATGGATACAAATTATATCCAAATCCATGACTCCTTGCCCACCAGTGAAGTATTGGTCCACTTGAATGAAAAGAATAATGCCACCTTTGAAATTTGTGAACCAGTTGCCTGGGACGAAATATATTTAACCTCTAAACTTGCAGGAGTCGTTAAGAATTGCGAGGCATTGGTCTATGGATCATTGGCATCACGCAATCTTCATACCCGTGAAACACTTGGTAAATTGCTTGATTCCAACATTCTCAGAATTATGGATGTAAACCTGCGCCCACCGTTTGATAAGCAGGAAATTGTTGTCCCGCTGTTAAAAAAGGCTGATATTGTTAAGCTCAACGACGATGAGCTGATAAGAATTTGTAAATGGTTTAATATAAAAGGAGAATTTGAAACGCTTATAAATGGCCTTTACAACGTACTGGATATTAAAACCCTCATAATCACAATAGGGGAACACGGTGCCAGCATTATTCATGAAGGCAAATTGTATTCGCACCCTGGTTATAAAGTGAAGGTTGCCGATACTGTGGGAGCTGGGGATGCTTTCCTGGCAGGTTTTCTCGCTGCATTTTTCGATAAAAAGGAAATACCTGATGCACTTAACGAAGCATGTGCTATCGGGGCATTTGTAGCTTCTAAGCCCGGTGCTGTGCCGGATTATGACACTAAAACAATTAATGATTTTATAAATTATAGCATCGAAAATAACCATTGTAAAAACAAGTAATATTTTGAAATATGAAAGAAATTAACTCTTTAAGACTCAAATTAAGGCATTATGCATTGTTATTAATATTAAATGCATTTGCCAATATTTCCTTTGCACAATATGTTATTAAAGGCACAGTAACAGATGCAACCACAGGTTATGGACTACCGGGAGTAAATATCTTTCTGAAAGGAACCAATATTGGTACTATTACTAATGTTGACGGTACATATAGTATTGAGATTCCCGCTAAAAAATCTGTTCTGGTATATTCATTTGTGGGCTACAAAACTAAAGAAGTTGATATTACTCAAAGTTCTACTATTGACGTTTCAATGGAAGTTGAAGTAATCCAGTTAGAAGCTTCTGTTGTGGTAGGTTATACTACAGAAAAAAAGAAAGATCTAACCGGCTCTGTAGCTATAGTCAATCTTTCAGATGTAAAAGATTTGCCTGCAGATAATATTATTAAAAATATCCAAGGCAGAATACCAGGATTATTTGTAACTACAGACGGTTCTCCCGGCTCAGGGGCAAGAATAACTATCAGAGGAACAGGAACTATCAATAATAACGATCCGCTTTTCATTATTGACGGTGTTCCCACCAAATCAGGAATGCATGAATTGAATGCGAAAGACATTGAATCGGTTCAGGTTTTAAAGGATGCCGCTTCAGCTAGTATTTATGGATCGAGGGCAGCCAATGGCGTTATTGTAATCACCACCAAAAGTGCCAAACTAGAAAAAACCAGAATAGAATTTGCCTCAAACTGGTCATTACAGCAGTACACATCCAAACTTGATCCTTTAAATACTGAGGAAAGAGGAAGGGTTTACTGGCAGGCATGTGTCAATGACAGGTTGTCTCCTACCAATCCCATTTACAATTATGTATGGAATGGTGATTTTAATCATCCTATTCTGGCATCCATTACCTATCCAGAATATATTGATCCAAATAAAACAATGAAGCCAGCTGATACACGCTGGTTTGATGAAATTTCACGACCCTCAGTTCTGCAGAATTATAACCTAACTGTTTCAAAAGGGGGAGATAAAAGCCGAAGTCTGTTTTCAATAGGTTGGTACGATAATAAAGGCATTATTAAAGAAACACACTTTTCTCGTGTGAATGCCCGCTTCAATTCCAGTTTTAATCTTCTAAACAACAGGCTCACTCTTGGTGAAAACTTTACCATGTCTTTCCAGCAAGAAGTATTAATTAACGCAAGTGATGTGTTGTTTACTTCATTGGTCCAACAGCCTATAGTACCGGTACATACTGAAGATGGAGGCTGGGGTGGTCCTGCACCTGGTATGACTGATAGACAAAATCCGGTACGGCTGATTGAAGATAATAAGCAGAACAGGTATAAATACTCAAGACCCTTTGGTAATGTTTATTTACAGCTTGATCCAATAAAGAATCTTACAATTAAGTCAAGTTTTGGCATTGATTACAGTCTTTATTACGCCCGCGCAATTCAAAAAAAATATGTATCAGGATTCCTGGTTGAAAATAACAATACGCTAACAAACAACATGAACTATTATGGCAACTATGTTTGGTCTAACACCGCAACATATAAATTCAATATTAAGAAACATTCGGCTGACTTTCTGCTTGGAACCGAGCAAATCAAATATAAATCAGAATGGTACAGTGCCTCACGACAAAGTTATGTGAGTGAAGATCTCAATTTTGCCTACCTGAGTTCAGGCGCTAAAAACCAGCTCAATGCAGGTGGTGGAAGTTTGTCGACTTTACTCTCATATTTCGGTAAGGTTAATTACTCTTATAATGACAGGTATTTATTATCGTTTACCTTACGACGTGATGGATCTTCCCGGTTCGGTAAAAATAACAGGTATGGTAATTTCCCGGCAGTGTCAGCAGGCTGGAGAATCTCAGAAGAAAAATTTCTAAAGGATCACATATCATTTCCTTTCTACCTTAAACTTCGTGCAGGTTGGGGTGTTAACGGCAACCAGGAAATAAATGACCTTGCCATCTATAACATCTACCAGATTGTTTATAGCAAGGAAGATCCCATTTGGGATAACCCAACATCAACTTACCATCCACGACTCGGTACAGCTTACGATATTCAGGGCATTAATCAGGGTCAGTTACCATCAGGATATATCTATTCTCAAATTGGAAACAATGACCTAAAATGGGAATCAACAGCGCAAACAAACTTAGGAATTGATTTCACTTTATTCAATGACCTCAGTGGTTCTATTGATTATTTTATTAAAAACACAAAGGATATACTTTATTACCGTACACTTCCTAGTGCTGTTGGTGAAGCAAACATTCAAATGGTGAACGGAGGTATTATCAGAAATACAGGACTTGAATTTATGCTTAATTACCGGAAAAAGATTAACGACCTTACATTGGATATCACAGGAAACCTGGCAACATTGAAAAACAAAGTTGAATATATTCCTGAAAATTTACTGATAAACGCACCTCTGAGTTATATTGTGCCAAACGAAGCAAAAACTGAACTTGACCGTTCCATCATCACTGGACATTCAGTGAATTCAATATGGGGTTATGTAGCCGATGGTTTGTTCCAAAATCAGGCTGAGGTTGATGCTCATGCTGAACAAACGGGGAAAGGTATTGGCCGTATCAGGTATAAAGACTTGAATAACGATGGGGTAATCAACGAAAAAGACCAGACTTTTATTGGAACTGTTGATCCAAAATTGACGTACGGACTGAATCTTGATGTACAATATAAATATTTTGATTTAAGTCTATTTGTTCAAGGAGTTTCCGGTATCTCTGTGTACAATGGCTATAAGACTTATACTGATTTTGCCTCTCTTTGGCCCGGGACAAACTGGGGCAGAAGAACACTCCATGCCTGGAGTCCTGAGAATCCCCATTCTACTATTCCGAAGCTAACAATTCTTGACAGAAATAACGAAGGCCGGGTTTCTACGTACTTTATTGAACCTGGTTCCTATCTTAAACTCAGAAATATTACCCTTGGCTACGAATTGCCACCAAAGGTTGCTTCCCGTTACCAGATTCAACAGGTACGTGTATACCTACAAGGTCAAAACCTTATTACAATCAAAAACAAAGGATTTACCGGAACTGATCCCGAAAATCCAAACTATGCATATCCTATACCGGCAATATATACTTTGGGTCTTGAATTAACATTTTAAAAACCAACTCTAATGAAAAGAATAGCAATACTTTCAATTTCGATAATAATATTGGCATTGTCTTTCGGATGCTCCGATTTTCTTAATGTTAAGCCCCAGGGAATTATTGGGGATGCAGAATTAAGTACACCTGAGAATATTGATGGGTTCATCATTGCAGCATACGCTCAACTCGCAAATGATCATTATACAGTTCCTAATCTACTATGGCCATATGGCGATCTGAGGGCAGGCGATGCATATAAAGGAGGTGACGGACCTGCTGACATTGCTATATTCCATGCTTTTGAGATATTCTCTACTATTCAACCAGATATGAGCGCCTATAGCCCTTCGGTACTTGGTGACCTCAACAACAAAAAATGGGAAAGGCAGTTTGTAGGCATTTCGCGTGTAAATCTAGCATTGAACCGGCTCAAAGATCTTACAGTTAAAGCATATCCTAAGAAACTGGAACGAGAGGCTGAGTTACGTTTTCTCCGTGGACACTATTATTTCGATCTGAAAATACTTTATAACAGAATACCTTATTTCGACGAAACCGCTACAGTGGCTGATATTTTAGCAACATCAAATGTAGCGCTCACCAGTTCAGCGTTATGGGATAAAATCGCTGAAGATTTCAGATTCGCAGCTGATAACTTGCCGGAACTGCAAACTGATAAAGGCCGACCTGATAAATATACAGCCAAAGCTTATCTGGCAAAAGTCCTGCTATACCAGGCCTATGAGCAGGATGAAAATTATAATGTGATTAATATCAATCACTCAAAGCTGACAGAAGTAGTTTCGCTTATTGATGAAATCATTGGTTCAAATCATTACAAGTTAACGGATGATTTCGCTGAAAACTTTCTTTGTGAATATGAGAATGGGCCTGAAGCGGTTTGGTCAATCCAGCGTTCTATAAATGATGGAACTCTTACAGGCAACCTTGATTTCTCCGCAATGTTAAGCGCACCAATGAGTAATGAATATGGATGCTGCTGGTTTCACATACCAAGTCAGAACCTTGTAAATGCATTCAAGACTGATGCTGACGGGCTACCTATGTTTGATGTTTTTAACAATACTGATCTAGATCTTAATACAAATACCGTTGATCCCAGGCTAAATCACACTGTTGCAATGCCTAATCTACCTTGGAAATATGAAACTCAACTTATTTATACAGTTAAGGATTGGACACGTAGACCTGATATTTATGGCAATTTCTCTTCACTTAAGGAGAATGTTTCACCTTACTGTGAATGTTTCAAAAGAATTCCTCCCTTTATGTCAAGCTCAAAAAACACAATACTTATCAGATATTCAGATGTACTTTTATGGAAGGCAGAAGCCCTCATTGAGCTTGATCATCTTGATGAGGCACGTATTATCATAAATGAAATTAGGCAAAGAGCAAAATCAAGTACCGGCAGGCTACATTATGCCGATGGTACACCCCTGGCTAACTACAATATTAGCACGTACTCAAGTTTCCCAAATAAAGAGTTTGCAAGAAAGGCTTTACGCATGGAACGCAGATTAGAACTCGCAGAAGAAGGTATAAGATTCTTTGATCTTGTAAGGTGGGGCATAGCTAAAGAAACGATGGACGAGTATTTTCAAACCGAAAAATTGAAGAGAGCTTACCTTGTTGATGCGGCTTTTGTAAAAGGCAAACACGAATACCTTCCAATACCCCAACAGCAAATTATTCTGAGTAAAGGATTGTATAAGCAAAACCCAGGCTATTAATATATAGTTAAGCCACTAATTAGTATTAACCAAAAACAAAAGTCAAAATGAAAACCTTGAAAAATCAACTAAAATGGATTACAATGTTCCTGTTCGCAGTAACATTGACACAATCCTGCGAAAAAGAAAAGGAAATTAAACCTGGTGAAGCTTATGTCATCAGTTTTAAAGTAGGTGACGTAACTGCAACTATCGATGAAACTGCAAAGACCATAACTGCAAGTTTGCCGCCGGGAATGGATCTTACATCAATCCAACCGGTTATAATAGTTTCTGAGGGAGCCACGATTACTCCTGCATCAGGAGTAACCACTGACTTCACACACCCTGTCACATACACTGTTACCGATAAAACAGGTAAAGTAACAAACACCTACACTGTGATCCTTACTTCAGCTCCGCTTAGAAAAATAGCCTTTGTTGGCCAGGCAGCTGAAAACACAGAAGCTGCATGGAATGCGCTGAAGGGAACAGATTTTGACCTAATGGATGACTTCACAGCAGCCAACTGGTTCTTCTCTACGATGACCAGTGAAGGTACACAAACAACTTACCTTTCATTTGAAGATGTTGCCAATGGCGCTGATCTGAGCAAATACCATGCAATCTGGATCCAGTACGATGGTGGCTGGTGGGGAGGTGAAGTGGCCAAATTCCCAAATAATCCAAATCATTGCCTCTTAAGTAAGACAGGAATAGGATACAACACGCCGTGCAGTACCTTGTCAGAAAATTTCATCAATGCAATAAAGAATTATTATATGAATGGTGGTAACCTTTTCCTTGGAAATTATGCTGGCTCCATAGTAGATGAAATTGGCGTGGTTTCACAAGCCGATTATGCACCCAATAACGCATGGGGTGGGCTAACTGTGGATGAAGGAACAACAACCAGTACCTGGAATGTTCGTTGGGCTGCTGACGCTACAAGTCCTTTATTTAAAGATATCCCATTAGTTAATGATCCTAATATTCAGCCACCTGCATTTACTATGGTAGAGGCTGGTGCACTAAAGAAAAACAGATCAGATCAATACGCTCTGAATTTTGGTCCTTGGGCTCCTAATGGCGACACAGATCCTCTCGCAACCAGAAAAGCCAACTTCCTAAGCATGGTAGGCTGCAAAATATTGATTGAAAATGGCGGTCAAAATGAAGCCCATATGGTTATGTGGGAAGCCAACGGTACAAAAGGCACTGTTATCGCAGCACTTGGTGGCACCTATGATTGGTATGTAGGTGATCCGGTAACAGGCAGTAACCGTAACATAAAGACCCTTACCAAAAATGCCCTTAACTATTTGGTTGACTTAGCTTTGGCTACTAAAAAATAATTGAAGAATTAAAATACTGTGGCGGTACCCCGTATCAGGGGTACTGCCACTTAGCTTTACTTGAAGCACTTAACAAATGAAAAAAAGTATTATAGCAGCTTTCTTTTTATCTATAACATTAACACTGCAAGCTCAGGAACTTTATACTGAATTTTACAGGCCACAGTTTCATTTAAGTCCTGAATGGGGTTGGATGGGCGACCCTAACGGAATGATATTTTATAATGGTAAATATCACCTGTTGTGGTGGAGCCATGCTATGTCAGAGGACTTACTGCACTGGGTTCAGTATAATAATGGATCATTATTAGGCGGCCCTTCAGGTTTTGGATATTGGTCAGGATCAGTAATAGTTGATGCTCAGAACACCGCTGGATTTAATACTGCCACAGACACAGCAATGATAGCAGTATATACAATGCACTATGATGCTACTGGTTATGAAAAGGTTGGAATATCAATCAGCCTCAATCATGTAAGTTTCCAATATTATGAAAATAATCCCGTGATCGACATCGATCAGAAAGATTTCCGTGATCCTCAGGTTTTCTGGCATAAAAGTACTAATCGTTGGATAATGGTGATAGCTAAAGCAGCAAACCGCTCCGTTGAGATTTATGCCTCCAACGATTTGAAAAACTGGCAATTTCAGAGCAGTTTCAAAGAAAGAGGAGGTAAAGATCAACTCTGGGAAGTACCTGACCTGTTTCAATTACCTATTAATGATGATCCTTCCAATAAAAAGTGGGTAATGACTTGTGGCATGGGTCCCAATAAAGTTCAATACTGGATAGGTGATTTCGATGGAACAACATTTCATCTGGACACACTCGACAATCTTTATACAGGTAAAAACATCGACGGAATTGTCTTTGCCGACTTTGATGAAGATAACTATGACGGCTGGACAGTTTACGGTAATGCATTTGGGAATGCCCCTGCTACAGGGACACTTCCTGCACAACAAGAAGTAAATGGGTTTATAGGCAGGTCATTTGTAAACTCCTACCATAATGGTGATGTGACAACAGGGAAAATGGTATCACGTGATTTTACAATCTCTAAACGATTTATCAATTTCCTGATTGGCGGCGGAAAAGGTGATGGGCTAAAAGTCAGTTTGTATGTCGATGGCGTAGAGGTTATCTATGGAAAATCTTTCCAAAATCAGGAAACTTTGCGCTGGGAAGGTTGGGATGTTTCTGAATGGTTGGGTAAAACAGCACATATCGAGATTCTGGATGAGGCCACTGGCGACTGGGGCCATATCTTAGTAGACCATATTGTTTTCTCAAACGAATTATTAAACACGCATTTTGAAAATGGAAATTGGGTTGACTGGGGTAAAGACTTTTATGCTGCCCGTACTTATCGTAACTATTCATCGGACAACCAAGACAGTACTATATGGATAGCATGGATGGGCAACTGGACCTATGCAAAAGACGTTCCTACTTATCCATGGAAAGGACATCAATCAATACCAAGAGTATTGAAATTAATTAAAAATGAACGTGGTTATCAACTTCGACAATATCCTATAGGCAACTTGTCATCACTTCGCGGTATAAAGTATTCTGAGGGTGAAACAGTGATCAATGGAACCCATTCAATCGTAGGTTTTAATCCAGCCTGGAATGTATATGAACTAAAATTAGCATTTAAAATAACTGATAAAAATCAGGAATTCGGTGTTAATCTTGCTGAAGATGGATTAAATCAGAAACTAATTATTGGTTACGAAGCTTATACCTCAAGACTTTATATTGACAGAAGAAGTGCTGGATTGGTAAACTTTAATCAAAATTTTCCTGACATTATATACGCACCAACACCATTCCCTGATGATAGTATAATGGATCTGCATATTCTGATGGATCAATCATCTGTAGAGGTATTTGCTAATAAAAATCAAACTACAATGTCAGCATTGGTTTTCACTAAGCCGCCTGCAACTGGCATTTCAGTTTTTTCCCGAAAAGGAGAAACAACTATGTTAAGTTTTGAAGCCTGGTCGTTAAATTCAATTTGGGGTGTTTCTAATGGTATAGCAAACCCCGAAAAGAAAAATCAGATGTATTTATTTCCAAACCCTATCAGAAAAGGCGAAAAACTTGAAATTAAACTAAATGAGAACCTATTTGCTGACCATGCAAAAATAGAATTAACTGATCTTTCCGGAAGACTGGTATATACAAAAGAACTTTTCAATATAAACCTCTCACAAATAAGAATTGATGACCTGAGCAACTGTTTATCAAGCGGTCAATATGTCATCAAAATTAAAAGCAACAATATCTTTATAACTGAAAAGTTAATAGTGTTGTGATGTATATGTTTTGTTGGTACTGAAAAATAGTTATCAAAAAAAATGAATTACACAACCTTCCATCGAAAAAAATACAGAACAGGACACATAGGATTATTACTAACTATTACTGTTTTATTTGTATTAGGTTATTTTCTTCAAGGACGCACCTCAAGTGGTAACGCAAAGGACAGACATATTGCACTTATGAACCAATATCGGCCTGAAATCCATTTTACACCCGACTCGATGTGGATGAATGATCCAAACGGAATGGTATATTACAATGGAGAATACCATCTTTTCTACCAGTACTACCCTAATTCCACAGTTTGGGGGCCTATGCATTGGGGGCATGCAGTCAGTAATGATCTTGTCCATTGGGATCATTTGCCTATTGCCCTATACCCTGACAGCCTTGGATACATTTTCTCGGGAAGCGTTGTTGTGGACATCAACAATACCAGTGGTTTTGGCTCAGCAAATCAAACGGCAATGGTAGCAATTTATACCTACCATAATGTAAATGGTGAAAGAACTGGTAAAGATAATTTTCAAACTCAGGGTATAGCATACAGTATAAACAAAGGCAGAACATGGACAAAATATGACAAAAATCCTGTATTGAAAAATCCCGGTCAAAGAGATTTCAGAGACCCTAAAGTAAACTGGAACAAAGAGGCGGGTAAATGGATTATGACATTGGCCTGTGGAGATCATGTATGTTTTTTTTCTTCCCCTGATTTAAAAAACTGGTCATTCGAAAGTGAATTTGGGAAAAATATTGGCGCTCATGGTGGTGTATGGGAATGCCCTGACCTGTTTCAGCTCCCTGTTGAAGAAAATTCATCAGAAAAGAAATGGGTTCTGCTGGTCAGTATTAATCCCGGTGGGCCCAATGGAGGATCAGCCACACAATATTTTGTTGGAAATTTTGACGGGCACCGGTTTACTAATGAATCCTCTAAAATCAAATGGATTGACTATGGCAAAGACAACTATGCCGGTGTAACATACTCAAATTTTCCTGTATCAGTTGGGCGGAGGATTTTTATTGGTTGGATGAGCAACTGGCAATATGCACAAAATGTTCCAACAACACCATGGCGTGGAGCCATGACATTTCCACGAGTTTTAAAGCTTACAAAGGATGCAGATGAATTTTCACTACGTTCTTTGCCTGTTGATGAAATACAACTTTTAAGAGAAAAAAAGACA
>CAZBCB010000041.1:0-12764 GCA_964489905.1 uncultured Bacteroidales bacterium | reverse complement strand
CTTCACCAATGTTTTCAGCTAAATACGGATTCACTATTCCCGTTAGTTTTGCCCTGTCATTAGGTGTTTCTTTTTTAGAATCGTAAGGATTGGTATGACTGAAAAATCCCTTATTTACCATATCACACGAGTGCATCAGGGCAATTTTTTCAAGTTCGGGTGCGTATTCGAGCTCATTCATACGATGTTTTGCCCTTGTTTCATTGGTAACAAAAAAAATCGCGGCATTTAACCGGGCAATATCAATTTTATTAAAATCAATAGTGTCGTTGAAACGTTTTTCCTTACGGAACGTTTTTAATGTCAGGTTATTGTAATAATTAAATTCCTGTGCATTTAATGCGCAGAAAAATGCTAAATAATAAAGCAGCATCAATTTGCCTGTTTTCATAAATACTTTAATAATTAAGTGGAAAACAGCAACAAATTTAGCCTAAAAAACTGCAATAATTAATGATTTAAAGAAGTGAAATGCGATAATGACAGACAATACCATTTTCATCACTGTTCCGGTAATGAATCCGATAAATGAACCAAAACCGGCTCTGAACGCTTCATCCGATTTTCTGCCTTTAATTAATTCACCAATAACTGCTCCTATAAAAGGGCCGATGATTATGCCCAAGGGGCCTAAAAAAAGTCCTGCAATAACTCCGATGGTAGCACCCCATGTGCCATAATTGCTGCCTCCAAACTTTTTTGTACCCCAAACAGGAATGATATAATCAAGTAAGGCAACTATAACAGTAAGTGCTGCGAATAATATTAAAAAACGATTGCTGTATTGTGCATATTTGGTAAAATGCAGTAACAAAAGCCCTGCATAACTTATGGGAGGACCGGGCAGTATTGGTAGTATACTGCCCAGCACTCCTGTAATTATGCATATTACGCCCAGTATGGCCAGGAAAACATCCACTGTGTGGGTGGTTACAGCGACTGGCTGATGATAAAGGTAGTAGCAAATGCGATAATAGCATATAATTCGGGGAAAACCGCAAGAATCATGGTATTCCCGAAAACATTATGACCATTACCGATAGCCGCAATTCCGTTGGCACAAACTGAACCCTGACGTATAGCAGAAATAAGAGCGACAATACCCAGAATTAAACCTGCAGCCAAAATTGCCAGTGCCTGGGTCATTGTCATTGTAGGCCCGATAATACCTTTACTGTTGATAATAAAGAAACCACCAAAGCCATACAAACCTTGTGTACCCGGAAGCGCACTTAAAAGCATATAACTGCCAAATGCATCATCTCTTTTTTTCATGGCTCCAACTGTAGCATTCCCGCCCATTACTGTTCCGACGGCACTGCCAATACCTGATAAAAGCACCATCAGGGCTAAACCCGTGTATGAAAGTATCACTGCAACATTAGCTTCCATATAAAATTCTCCTTTTTATTTTATTGATTTGTAAATGGTTTATATTCTTTTCCTCCACCGGCAAAACCGGAATTTTTGAAAAATTCAACAAAAGTTAGACGCAATGGGTGAACAAATGCTCCAAGTACAGAAAGCAACAATACCAGCGTATGGCCTATCAACAGAAAAATAACAAAAACCACAGGCCCTACATAGGAAATCCCCAAAAACTGAATGGCAATTTTATCAATTACCAGTCCAAGTATTGCACCTGAAGTACCCAGCGCAAACAGACGGATATATGATAAAAGGTCTCCGAACACTCCTGTTACCATACTGTATATGTCGTATAATCCTTTGCCAAAACTAATGAATACGTTTGTTGAAGGGTCATTGAAAAATAATATACCAAATAACCCCGCCCCCAGAACAATATAAGTAGGTATTTTCACAGCCTCTTTTTCAAAATATCCCATTGAAGCACCACCCTGGGTTATTATCAATCCGGCTATTAATACAATCCATGAAATGGTTGATACTGAATAAACAATTCCTTTTTGTTTTATCATATTGGCTGCGCGCATGCCCAAGCCAAACAGTATCTGAATCATACCAAAAGCAAGAGCAAGATTAAACATGCTCTGAGAATCGAGGATAAGATGCCGGAATTTGTTTAAAATAGCATAATCAGAAAATGAACTGCGCATGAGTTCCATTTTATAATGTTTCAATGCATCGCTGCCAATAAGGCCGGTGAGTGCCTTAAAATACTCATCACGGGTTTCAAAATGCTGCCCAATAATGGATGAAATTTTACTGAGCAATTCCTGTGGAAGATTACTTGAACGTAAAAATTCCAATGACTTTTCAGTTAATAAATATCCCGTATCAAGAAGGTTAACACCAAACACTGTACCCGATACCATACCCATCAGCACCGTGGCGGCACCAAGATATTGTCCGAGTGTCAGAAGAGGCTTAATTTCAGGTTTGGCTTTAAAAATTTTATAAAATGTAACCAGCAATAAAATGGTTAGTCCATAACCGGCATCTCCCAGACAAAAACCGAAGAAAATCATAAAGAACGGCGCAAAGAATGCCGTAAGGTCAATTTCATAGTATGAAGGCAATGAATACAATTTCAGAATGGGCTCATATAAACGTGCAAATTTGTTGTTTTTAAGTAAAACAGGCACATTGTCTGTAGCTGAAGGTTTATCAGATATATATAAAATACCATTTGCATCACAGAATTCGGATAAAGCATTTGATTTATCTTCAGGAATCCAGCCTTCAAGCAACATAAGGCGTTCTTCAGCTTCCCTGCCGGTATTCAATATAACTTTTTCGTATTCTATTTCAGTGAAGATTTGTTTCTTCAGTATTTCAAGCAGTTTCACAGATTCTGCGGCCTTATCAAATTCTTTTTCGATTGCCTCATTTCTTGCCTCAATATCATTATAATTCTGAATAAGTTCATTTAACGGAACAGGGGGCAACTTTAATTCTTCTGCATCAATTTCAATCGGTCCGGCATTTTCTGTAATAATTACGAAATAAACATTGCCAGCAAGCTCATTAATTATTTCAATATTATATTGTGATTTCCAGTCATCGTTAAATTTTCGTTGTGAACAAGTAAAAAATCTGACAGTAAGGTTTGCTTCCTCAAGCTTTTTAATATCTTCGGGCTGAAAATTTCCCCAGGGCTCAAGCAGGTTTATATCTTTTTTCAGCGCCAACTGCTGCTGCTTGTTTTTTTCTTTCTCTTCAATCAGTGACTGGATTTTCCTTAACAATTCCAATCCATCGCCTGATGTTATATCACTGGTTTGAATATTACGTTTCTTCAGAAAATTAATCCCATAATCCACCTCATTCAGAAGTGCCTTTTTTTCACGCAATTTATCTGTTTCTTCGTATGACTTTTCAATTACGTGAACCAGACCCAGCTTACCGAGCTCTTTCAGAAATTTCTCGTATTCCTTGTGATAAACAAGAAAGGTATATTTCAGCATTGGGACAATCATGAAACCACCTCCTGGCTCATTTGACGTTGTTTAACTATTTTCTGGGCTGATTTCGACAAATTATCCTCATCTTCCATAAAGCGTTTTATCTTACGGATAGCATCTTCATAGCCCGGAATCTGTACTTTTTCAAACAGGTTGACCTTTTGGGTTGTTTTTTTTCGGGCACGGTCGAGTAACTGCATTTTACGGGCAAAAACTTCCCTTTCAATAGCTATCGCTGCAATTTCTTTCACAAGTGCAATGCCATCGAGATACCATTTGGGATTGCTGAAAACGCTGAAAGGCTTTGTGTTGAAAATCACCTTGTTTAAGACAGGTGTCTTAACTCCGGCAATTTTCTTAATGCCCAGTTCAACATCCTGCACACTTACCAGTGAAAAATCAAACTCACCCCATAAGGCAACCATTCGGTCGTAGCTTGCAATTTTCTGATTCAGCATTTCTTCAAGCCTTACCATTTCGTCTTTGGCTTTTTTAACTTCAATACGCAAAGCCGATTCCTTGTTTTTAATCGTAGGTAAAGCCCTGACCCTTATCTTCAGTTGCTTTTCGAGTTGCTGAAGCGAGGTTTTATTATATTGAAATTTGATAGCCATTATCTAATCCTTTGGCCAGTATTTATCTACCAATTCTTTCTTAATACCGACTTCTTCAACCCTGAAATGTTTTTTAAACAGTTGCCATCCGGTGTCAAGCATTTCATTGATGTCGATATTAACATCAATGGCGAGCAGTTTATTTGAATAATCTTTGGCAAACCGGAGGCTGCGTTCATCATAGTCGGTAAGGTCAAAACCGTTTTCCAGTTTGGTTTTTGCGTTGGCAGCATCGGCAAACAGACGTACTGCCGTGTTCATCACCTGAGGATGGTCTTCCCGTGTCTTTTTGCCAATCACAAGTTGTTTTAGCCTTGAAAGGCTTCGGAACGGGTCAACAATAACCTTTCCTATGTCTGTATCCTTTCGCAGGAATAGCTGTCCCTCAGTGATATATCCTGTGTTATCAGGGATTGCGTGCGTAATGTCACCTCCCGAAAGGGTGGTAACTGCAATAATGGTAATTGAGCCGCCATCGGGGAACTGTACGGCTTTTTCATAGATTTTTGCCAGGTCACTGTATAATGATCCGGGCATGCTGTCCTTCGACGGAATCTGGTCCATTCTGTTTGATACAATACTCAGCGCGTCAGCATACAGTGTCATGTCTGTAAGCAATACGAGTACGGTCTGGTTTTTATCAACAGCAAAATATTCAGCAGCTGTAAGTGCCATTTCAGGCACGAGTAATCTTTCAACCGGTGCATCTTCTGTGGTATTAACAAAGCTGATGATACGATCGAGCGCTCCGGCGTTATCAAACACATTTTTATAAAACAGGTAGTCATCATTGGTAAGGCCCATTCCGCCAAGAATTATTTTATCGGTTTTAGCCCGTAATGCCACCATAGCCATAACCTGATTAAAAGGCTGGTCAGGGTCAGCAAAAAAAGGAATTTTTTGTCCCGAGACTAATGTATTATTAAGGTCGATACCGGCTATGCCAGTGGCAATAAGCTCAGAAGGCTGTTTTCGGCGAACGGGGTTAACAGAAGGACCTCCTATTTCACGTTCTTCGCCTTCAACCGGAGGGCCACCATCAATAGGTTCACCAAAAGCATTAAAAAATCTTCCGGCAAGGTCGTCGCTTACTTTTAATGATGGCGGCTTACCCATAAATACAACTTCAGCATTGGTAGGAATTCCCTCGGTGCCACCAAAGACCTGAAGCGTAACCTCATCCTCAAGAATCTTTACCACCTGAGCAAGACGTCCGTGCACAACGGCCAGTTCGTTATACCCTACACCGGCAGCATGCAAAGAACATGTTGCTTTGGTTATCTGGGTAATTTTGGTGTATATTTTCTGAAAAGCCTTTGTTTCCATTATGCAATTTTCCTTTCAGCTATAATATTATTCAGTTCTTTTTCAAAATTGTTGAATTTTTCCGATTTGAATTCAGAATAATTCATCTGTTTATACTGGTTGATAATACGCTTAAAAAACATACTCACCTCATTAAAATTTTCAAATTCAAAGTTGGTGTTACATACTTCAAGTACATGATTAAGCATATATTTTTGCCGTTCAATGGGTGTCGACTGGTCAATTTTGTCAAAAGCATCCTGCTGCAAAATAACAAAGTCAATAATTTCTGATTTCCAGAACGTTACATGATAATCAATGGGTACTCCATCATCTCCCAGAATATTAATCTGCTCATATACTTCCTTGCCTCTGAGCAACAGGTTTTTTGCTTCATTTACTTTGTCAATCCATCCCTCTTCAATTTTATTGCTTACATAATCAGCAAATTCGGGATATTCGAGATACTTTGAATATGAATCAATGGGGTCGATAGCCGGATAACGTTTACTGTCGGCGCGCTGTTGTGCAAGGGCATAGAAGCATCGTGCTGCCTTTTTCGTCGATTCGGTAACAGGTTCTTTCAGGTTTCCACCTGCAGGTGATACTGTTCCGATAAAAGTAATTGACCCTGATTCACCGTTATTAAGAATAGTATAACCGGCACGTGAGTAAAAGTTGGAGATAATAGCCGGAAGGTCCATCGGGAATGCATCAGGACCGGGTAATTCCTCAAGTCTGTTTGACATTTCGCGAAGAGCCTGTGCCCAGCGTGAAGTGGAGTCTGCAAGCATCAACACTCTTAATCCCATGCTGCGATAGTATTCACTGATTGTCATAGCCGTATAAACAGAAGCTTCGCGGGCAGCAACAGGCATATTTGAAGTGTTGGCAATGATAATGGTACGTTCCATCAGTTTACGTCCGGTACGTGGGTCTTCAAGTTCGGGAAATTCAGTGAATAGTTCCACAACCTCATTGGCACGTTCACCGCAGGCAGCAACAACAACAATATCAGCTTCAGCCTGTTTTGAAATGGCATGCTGTAATACTGTTTTACCGCAACCAAATGGTCCGGGAATAAAACCTGTACCTCCTTCAACAACCGGATTCAGCGTGTCAATTGTTCTGACACCGGTTTCAAGCAGCTTAAATGGTCTTGGTTTTTCCTTGTATGCTTTAATCGGTATTTTCACAGGCCATTTTTGTACCATAGTAACAGGTACTTCTTTACCTTTGCTGTCAGTGAGAACGGCAACAGTATCTTTTATAGTGTATTTACCTTCTTTAGCTATAGTCTTTATGACGTATTTATCAGAAAATGAGAATGGAACCATAATACGGTGCGGCATATTGTTTTCCTCAACCTCACCGATCCAGCTTCCGGCAATAACAGTATCTCCGGGTTTGGCAGTCGGTTTAAATTCCCAAAGCTTCTTTTCATCAAGCGGTGCCGTATATTCACCTCTGGTAAGAAATACACCTTTCATTGCATTCAGGTCGTTTTCAAGGCCGTCATAGTTTTTTGAAAGTAATCCGGGGCCCAGCTGAACCTCAAGCATATGGCCTTCAAATCTGACTTCATCGCCAACCCTTAAACCTCGGGTTGATTCAAATACCTGAACATAAGCATTTTTGCCATATACCTTAATTACTTCAGCCATGAGGTCAACACCTCTGAGATTAATGAAGCAGATCTCATTTTGCGAAACAGGTCCGTCTGCTTCTACAATTACCAGATTTGCTATGATACCTTTTACTCTTCCTTTGGTTGCCATTTTCAATACTAAAAAATTATATGATAAATTCTTCGGGAAACTTATAACTGGTCTTAACTGAAGCAATAAGTTCCCTGAACATTTTTTCTCCGGTCTCTTTGTCAAGCTTCAGCCAACGGGAAATAATATCAAGCTTGATGATGAATGCAAATACAAACTCTAGGGTGAAATAATAGAAAAAAACACGGTCATCAAGGAATTTCCATTTAATCAGATCAAATTTTCTTTCTCTTTCCATGATGTCGGTTTCATCAGCAGCCCTTAAAATTTCTTCAAGAAATGGAAATTCGTTGCTGATACCGAAATCCCTGGCATTGCTTTTAATAAGGTTTATATTAATTTCCCTTTCGCCAATAAGCTCATTTTTTATGTCAAGACCATGCTTCCGGCAATTAAGCGCTGTGATAATATTTGTAAGGTCAAGTTCAAAATTGTTCACGGATAACAGGTGTTCGTAATATAGCCGGATTAGCTGATTCTCCCAGCTCATATCAATGAACAAAGGAATATCTGATTTATATGCCCTGATAAATTTTGACAGGTAAACCGGAAAATCAAGTGAAAGAATATCAGTGTCTTCATCTTTTAAAAGAGCAATTGTTTCTTCAATTTGCTCCAACGAATAGTTGCCAAGCGTATCAAAAAGCGAAGCGTCACCTTTTAATATGTTGAATATATTCCGGTTGTCATACTGCAGGAAAAAATTTCTGATTAACTGATAGTCTGATGGATGCAAATCATCTGCTAACTGAGCTTTCAGCTCAGCTATTGAAGTAGCCAGTCGTGTTGCATCAAAAAATAAAGCAGGCAGCCCGGCAACCAGACAATGATATTCCCTTTTAAACATTTTATTCACTTGCAAAAAGGAGTTTCATTAAGCGCGGACGAAGAAATTCCCTGAAGAAATTTTCAAAATCACTGTCGGTAAAGCTCATCTTGTAGCTTACGTCTTTGGGAACAAGCTGGAATCCGGATTTGATTTCTGCATCGGGTTTAATCACCAAACCTTTATTGAGTAATTCTTTAGCCGCTTGTACAAAATATTGTTCCACACCTGCTGCCTCTTGTTCAGATAATAAAAGGGTTAATTCTGCAGGCTTATCAGAAGAAGCAAACCAGTTTTTTATGATGGTTTCGAGAATCTTTTTTATAAAATCTTTATCCTGAAATGCATTATCAACCGTCTGGCTGATAATTTTATTGCTTATCAGGTCAACTACCTGCTGCTTCAATGAGTTAATTGCCTGACGTGCAGAAAGCTTTAATTCAGATTCTGTATTTGATTTTAATTCACCCGCTTTTTTGTTGGCTTCATGAATAATTGCCTCCGATTCCTTCCTGGCTTGGGCAAGTATCGATTCTGCTTCTTTTTTAGCCTTGCTGATTATTGCTTCTGCTTCAGCATTTCCTTTCGATATACCTTCCTTGTATATCTTTTCGGTTAACTCCTGTATTTTATTCTGCATGGTCAAGCAATATTTTTATATTGTGAAAAAAATAACAATCACTAATTAGTTCTATGTCAAATACTTAAATAGTAAATAACATGTTAAAAACGAATGCGCAAGATAATAAAAAGTTTAAAGTATCAATAAATAAAAAAAATTTTTTTTGTCTGTTTATTTCATTTGCTTAATCTGTAATACGGAATTTCAAGCACGGGTTCGAATCCGATTTTTTGAGCCAGATGATATGACCCTTTGTTTTCAAGGCGGCATGACCAAACCGGTTCAAGATTATTTTTTAAACAATAGTCAATAATGGCTGAGCACACAAGCTCAGCAAAACCCATTTTTCTGAATTCAGGGATTGTTTCAATACCCAACTCAAGTTTGTTTTCTATGAAGTAGGCTGAAAATGCTGTGGAAGCTAACTGATTGTCATAAAATATGCTGAAACCTATGCCTTTGTTATAAAATTCATCCGCATCATTCCAGAAATACATAGGCACAACAGTACCTCTCATTTCTCTGAATATTTTATGGTCTGTGCGGACTATCTGATAAGCTGCCGGATTGATTTTATTTCTGAAGGCAAGATATTTTTCTGTGTTAAACCTGAAATTAACCCGGGTATTGATTTCAATAATTCCTGTTTCTTTGCCTTCATTGTTTTCAGATGATTTAACCAAATTATACTGAAACAATGTATGCAATACTTTATCCCATTCAGCCGGAAAGGCCTGCATCCATTCAAAATTACTCCTGGTCTTGTTTATATTCAATGCATAATTACGAAATGCTGCATTAAATTTCATGTTATTACTATCACCAAAAAGCAGTGACATGCCATAGGGGTGAACAACATAAAATGTTGCGGGCATATCATGGTCATCAACATATATTTTACCGGCAACATGATTTTCAACCACTGAACGTGCAAAGAGATTGTTTATCCTAACTTTTTTTAATGGATTTATTACTTTATAATATGCTGATTTATCAAGCAGTATCATAATTTATAAAATTGAAGAAAAGTTAGCTTAACAGTTTGTCTGATTTTTTTTAACTCCTGTTAACCCAATGTTGCTACAAGTATTGCCTTTATTGTATGCACCCTGTTTTCGGCCTGGTCGAATACGATTGAAGCATTTGATTCAAAAACATCTTCAGTAACTTCCATTGATTCGAGTCCGAATTTCTGATATATTTCCTGTCCTACTTTAGTTTCAAGATTATGAAAAGCCGGAAGGCAATGCATGAATTTGACGTTGGGATTACCGGTTAGTTCCAGAACTTTACTATTAATCTGGTAAGGCTTTAGCAGTTTTATCCGCTCTTCCCATACCGATGCAGGTTCACCCATGGAAACCCAGACATCGGTATAAAGAAAATCGGCGTTTTTAACAGCTTCAGTTATATTTTCTGTAAGAAGTATTGAAGCACCTGTTACCGATGCAATATCCATACAGGTTTTTACAAGTTCCTGCTTTGGCTGACATGCTTTTGGTGCCGCTGCCCTGAAATCAATCCCCATTTTGGCTGCTCCCACCATGAGTGAATTTCCCATATTATTTCTGGCATCACCGAGGTAACAGAATTTCAACTGATTCAGGGGTTTACCCGAATGTTCTATCATGGTCATCATATCTGCCAAAACCTGTGTGGGGTGGTATTCATTTGTGAGTCCGTTCCATACAGGCACACCTGCATATTCTGCAAGTGTTTCAACAATTTCCTGCCCATGGCCACGGTATTCAATTCCGTCATACATACGGCCCAATACACGTGCTGTGTCTTTCACCGATTCTTTATGCCCTATCTGTGAACTGACAGGATCGAGGTAAGTAACACAGGCTCCCTGATCATATGCAGCAACCTCGAAAGCACATCGTGTGCGTGTTGATGTTTTCTCAAATATCAGGACAATATTTTTACCTTTTAACCGCTGCTGCTCAGTACCGCTGTATTTAGCCCTTTTTAATTCAAATGAAAGATTTATTAAAAAATGAATCTCTTCAGGCGTAAAATCCAGTAATTTCAGAAAACTACGATTTCGAATATTAAAACTCATTTTAGTATAAATATTAAAAAATTATTTATAAAAATTAAATAAAATAATATGATATTTTATTTAAACAAATATACTACAGCATTATTTGGGTTTCAATGATTTTTATCATGATGAATAAATATACAACTATATTTTTTTTTGCGCAAGAGAAAAATAATATTTTTTTTATTTTTCCTGTTATTCTAAAATTTCTAGCTTAACTATTGAAATGTTATCTGCCCCGCCATTTTGTTTTGCGCTATTAACCAAATCTTCTACATTTCCGTCATCGTTCAAAATTTCTTCAATCGCTTCATCTTCCAACATGTCGGTTAAACCATCGCTGCAAAGCAATACAATATCTCCCGGTAAAATTTTAGAAGTTAGATTTGTAAAATCGATAAATACCTTATCTCCCCCGCCTACTGCATTATATATAAGATGTGACGAACTTCGTGAATTACCAAACATTGATGAATATGAATGATCTTTAGAAAGCTGCTTTAAAAATCCGTCTCGCATTCTATATAAACGACTATCACCGGCATTAATTGAATAATAATTTCCCATATAAACAATAAACGATATTAAAGTTGAACCCATACCAAGTTTATTTGGGTCATTTATACCCTCTTGAACAAGCAAGTTATGAATTCTTTTAACTTCTGTATCAAAAAACACTTTTAATTCTTGTTGTGTTAGCAAGGTAGGTTCTCTAAAAATATTACTTACCGCACTGTAAAGTTGAGTTAACAAAATTTCGCTTGCCAATTCACCGGCATTATGCCCACCCATTCCATCTGCTACCGCAAAAAACATTTTTGTTGTATTAAAATCAACGGATATGCTGTAATTGTGCTTATCATCACGAATAAACCTTGCTCCGTCAAAAACAAAATCTTCGTTATTTTTACGAACCAATCCCACATTACTGATTGAATCTATATTTATTATCATTTCTTAACCTCTACAATAAAAACTTTATAACCTTACAGTTCTATCGGCATCCAAATTAGATAAATTATTTGTAGGTGATTGAGCAATTTGCACAAAAAACTCGATATTTGCAAACACTATAAAAGATTTATCTTTAATTGGAACAGGTACGTTTGGAATTAAAGCTTGTCCTTGATATTTAGTGCCGTTACTGCTCCCCAAGTCCGTTAATGTCCAACCTTGTGCTTGGTTATAATTAAATTGTGCGTGTTTACCCGAAATTTGATTAAATGAACCAAAAACATTCACAAAATTACCCGTCTTACGTCCTATAATATCGCCATCGTTTATTTGTAAAGTAGCATTTATAGCCTTATTTATAATAACACAATTCGGAATTCCCGGGACCATGTTATTGTTTAACCCCGGCACTGTAGTTGCGTAATTAGCATTTATAGTACTTTGAACAACACGCTGAGTATTATCATATTGTGCATTATCAACTGTTTGATTAGCAGTATTAGGTACATTCAAGTTTTGAGGTTGTTGCCCAGAATTAACACTTGGCTGTTGTTGATTAGGAGTATGCAAGTTACTTGGTTGAGAAACGTTAACTTTATCTTTAGCCGGAATAAGTTTGCCGCCGT
This sequence comes from uncultured Bacteroidales bacterium, assembly GCA_964489905.1. Lineage (GTDB taxonomy): Bacteria > Bacteroidota > Bacteroidia > Bacteroidales > UBA10428 > UBA5072. Next base: position 606 of record CAZBCB010000041.1, on the reverse strand, counting down.
CATCGGTACATCTTTTACCTTTACCGGGCTTTCCGCATTTTTCGCAAATAAGCAGTTCCTCTCCGCATTGATCGCAATAAAAGGAATCGTGTTCAATATCCGATTTACAAAACGCACAAATCATAATACTATTTCCTCTTCGCTAATTTCCCTTACACCTTTTCTTTTACAATTTTCTATAATTTTTTCTGCCATCGATAAGAATTTTTTGGAATTATTGATTTTGTTATTTTCTATTAAAGACTTTAATTTTGATTTTATGCTTGGGTTAAGACTAATTTTGCAACTATCAAATTTTTTAATAAACATGTCATAAATTTCTTCGCTACTGTAGTCAGGGAAATATAACACTTTTAAAAAGTGAGATTGAGTTAAATAAAACTCACGTTGCATAAATAATTCCATTTCCGGTTTACTTCCGCTTAAAATTAAGCAAAACCTCCCTTGCTCTTCAACAAGCTTTTGCTTTAATTTATCTCGCGCTTCTATTTCTTGAGAAGTTGGACTATCCGAAGTTAGTTCAAATGCATTTTTAAATAATATTAACGAGCCACGAGATTTGTTTATTGTTTCTTCAACCAAAATGCTTGATTGCCCCGAATAAGT
>CAZBCB010000040.1:0-12774 GCA_964489905.1 uncultured Bacteroidales bacterium | reverse complement strand
CTGCAGTTGTTGCTGGTATGTTTCTTCGTGATAACCGTATTGAAATTTCAGGTATTGATCAGCAAAAATACAAAAAAGCCCCTGCTAAAAAGAATAAAGAAGAAAAAGAAGAAGAAGTAATTGAAAAAACCTCCGGCGTAAAACCCGTTGAGGAAAAACAGGAACCTACAGATACTGCAGCAATGTTTTAACAGACAATCATAAACCTAAATTCGTCAATTCATTTTATCAATTGACGAATCGACTATCAAAATCTAATCAGTCCGAAATATCGGAAGGAAAAATTTTATTATATCTGGATTTCTTCTATAAGTCAATAGAAACAATGTATTTAAAAGTACATTGCGTTTCTATTGACTAATCTTGGTTTAATAAGTATTGAGCCATTTGTACCGCCTTGCGTTTTCTCCAAATTTTGCTGTTGCCATAAATTCATGAGTTCCGAATGTATGCCCCATAATTTTATTGAAGTTATAATCAAAAGCATACCCGAAGAAATACCTGTCATAATTTACTCCGAAGAAATAGGCTATTGAAGCGCCGGTGCGGAAAGTAATTCCTGTCCAGTAATCTTCCTTAAAATATACTTTGGCTGTAAGGTCAAGCTGTGGTTTTGAAGAGGTTGGTATTTTCAGCAGTAATGATGGTTCGATAATGAAATTGCTGTTCAGGGTATAGAAGTAACCTGCCATAAAATTGTATTGTCTTTTATACCTGTATTCATTGTCACCTTTATCGCCAAATTGTATTGATGATTGGAAAAGCTGTTTGACGGATATACCTCCATATATATCCTTTCGGGTATAAAATGCACCGAAATCAGCATCAGGAATGTAAAGCCTGCCCTTGGTGCCGTCAACTAGCTGATCATATTGTTCGTCACCCAGGTCAATTTTATCTTTATTTATCCTGAACTGGTAAAAAATACCTGTCAGACCAAATGACAAAAGTGAATTTGACAGGCGTATGTGGTAAGAATACGTTCCTGCAATGCCTGTTTTATCAAGCGGGCCGGTATGATCATTGAAAATATTGGCTGCCCATCCTACACGACCCGAACGGGAACCCCAGATCCGTTTTTTGCGGACGGGAGCTTCTTTGGCTATATAACTGTTATTTAATATTCTCGAATCAATTGATAAAGAATGTGTTTTTGGGGTTCCTTTAAATCCAATCCATTGCTCACGGGCAACCAGGCTTATGGTTGTGTAATTATCAATACCGGCTGTTGCCGGATTAATAATAAATTTATTAAATGTGTATTGACTAAAAATAGGTGCTTGCTGGCACTGCCCTTTTTCTGCCAAAATAAAGGGCAAAACAACAACCAAAACGTTGCGTATGGATTTAAGAAGGTTAATCTTGTGATTTATCATGGTATTATTTTTTTCAGTTATTCATTTATTTTTTGTGTGTTACCTGATTATTGTAACATTACCTGTAATTGGTTCTGTGCCCGATTTCAGTTCGATGATATAATAATAGGTATCCATAGGTAATGGTTTGCCTTTTGATGAAGTACCGTCCCAGTCATTTTCATATCCTTTTTCCACACTGAATACCAGACGTCCCCAACGATCATAAACTTTTATGCTTGCTTCAGGGAAGAGGCTGATATTCTTAATTTCCCACCTGTCATGAACATTATCGCCATTCGGCGTAAAGGCATTAGGAATGTTATCTTTCAGAAGCGTGGGGTTACATTCTTCGATAATTATTGTATCACGGCCAATACATCCATTTTCATCTGTTACCCTTACATGTATCACCTGCCTTCCTGCATATACCCTGATGGAATTGGTTGTTTCACCGGTTGACCATTGATAGCTGATGAAATCTCCTGCATCAAGCACAATGGAGTTACTTCCGCAGATAATAGTATCATGTCCAAGATTCACATTTGGCAGGTCATACAATGAAAGCATTACTGTATCACTGCCTGTGCAGCCATCCTGATCGGTAACACTCACATAAATCAGTCCTTCGGAGTTTGTTGTATATGAAGTACCCGTACTTCCATCATGCCATAAGTAGTGATTAAAGGTGCCTGAGGGGGTAAATGTTGCACTTTCCCCGGGACAGACAGCCACATCATTACCCAGGTCGGGGTAGGGCTGTGAAACAAGCACAAGTGTATCACGGACTGCACCTCCGCAACCGACAGATGAAACAGCCTGAACAGTAATCAGATAGGAACCACCTCTGATTAACCAGTCAACATCAATTTGTTCGGCATTCTCACGGGTAAATCCCAATGCCGGAATACTCCAGTTATATGTTGATTCACCGATAGGATTAACATAATACCGGGCGTTTTCTTCTCCTGCACACACAAAATCAATATATCCTGATTCCGAATAGCTGTTATCTTCTGCCATTATCTGCGGTGTTTCAGGTATCGGATAGGCAATACCACGTGCTGAATCATCCCATGTTCCGGTGCATCCTGCCAGTGTGTTAATTGGTCTGGCCCATATATTAACAGTGTCTCCTACGTTGACAGGTATTGCACACTGATAAGGCGAAGTGTCGTCGGAAGAAAAAACAGTAATGCCTCCGTCGGTTGAAAACTCAACTGAATTGGCATTTTCAGGTGTTGCATCAAAGATCATTTCACCATTACCGCAGAAGATTACATCTGTGAGTGACAGCTCAGGTATTCCATGGACAGTAATGTAGTTTTCTCTGATTATAGTATCTGATTCACTGCCTGAAACAACGATTAAACTTATTGTTTTATTGCCTGCTGTAGAATAAACAACGCTGTGCGGGCCTTTTGAGCTGGCCGTCGCTGGTGTGGCTCCTTCACCGAAGTCCCATTCATAAGTGGTAGTTGGTGTAACACCCTTTGAATTATCGGTGAATACAACCACTCCATTGATACAGCTGTTTAATTTGTCTGCTGTAAATCCGGCTATCAGTTCGCAATTCAGATTTATATCAAAAACAATAGTATCGCTCGACATGGGACCTCCGCAGTCAGGTGTTCCTGTGGGATCAACAAGAACCCTGAAGTATGTGGTTACCGATAACTGATCGGGATCATAAGAAGCATTTGTTGCCCCGCTGATATCTGACCATGTATTACCATCCGGGCTTGACTGCCACTGATATGTCCATGTACCTGTTCCTCCTGAAGGGGTTATTGTCATTTCAGCCGGATCGTATTCATAACAATAGCTGGCACTGCTTTCGCCGCTTATATTACCAACGATAAATTCAGGCAGGATATTTACTGTAACCGTCTGTGCAAGCTCTTCACTGCAACCGTTGTTATATGCCAGCACATTGAAAGTGGTGTTATTGGTAATCGGGTCTGATATGAGGCTGATATTTCCGCCGTTGCCAACAACCGGATTTCCGGTATTTGTTGCCCCCACACGCAACTGATAATTGAAGCCCGATTGTGAACTACCGACTGTTACTTCTGCCGGTGAGTTATAACAAACAGGCGTATTTGCTGTTACAGAAAGACCTGTATTGGGTTGTGGATCAATAACGACATTAACAATGTCGGTACCGCTGTATGTCCCAACTGTTTCAGTGACAGAAACTGAACCGGGGCCGACACTGTTCCATGTTACAGTGATGGTATTTCCTGTTCCCGATGAGGGTGTTCCGCCAACAACTGTCCATACATAGGAATGGCCTGCAATCAGAGGTGTTGAATAATTCACTACATTATTGTAACATTGATTTGCAGTGCGGGGTGTAATATAAGGAGCAGGGGTATTTACCACAGTAATTGACTGAATGTCAGAAGCAATACAACCATTTGACGATGTTTCATTGATTTGTAACTGATAAACTGATGGAAATGATCCGGGGGTGGTAATGGTAATATCGGTTGATGCCTGGGCAGGTGATGCAATTGTCCCTCCGCTATTTCCAATCCAGCTCCACGAATATGTACTGCCTGAGTGGCTTGTTGTATAATAATTTCTTACCTCACCTGCACCAACAGTAAATATTCCTTGTATATCAGGAATATATGTTTCTTTGATGGTTACCGGATACAGTGTTTCATCGACACTTCCTGATCCATAAGCATCTGATACTGCAGTAAGTCGGATATTATATGAACCCTGACCACCGAAATCCGCTCCGGTAAGCTGAATATTATAGGTTGATGAACTGATTCCCGTTTGGGTATAGGAATTGCTCCCTGCCTGATAGCTTAATGTCCAGTTTGGATTTCCGGTCAGTACAACCGTTACAGTAATTATCTCTCCGTTATTGCAAACAGAGGTTGGACTGACGTTAGTAATACGTGCCGTAACTCCGCTGCTTCCCAGTGTAAATACATAACTGTCTGATGTAACCGGAGTAGTGGTAGATACAGTACCTGCTGTCATAGTCCCGGAAACCAGACTGCCTTTTTCCTCCCATCGGTTGGCAGGTGTAGCCCATTGTGCCACACGTGTGGAATTAACTGAAACTATTCCGCTTTGTTCATCCCAGCGCAACCGGATGTTGGCAGTGTTCCCTGAAGGCCTTGTAACAATCCAGTATTCATTTGCACTAACCAGATTTAACGGAGGCTGCAGGTTTGAAGTATTATACGCAGGATTTGGTGAAGCATTAACGTAACGCGCAATCCATGTATTGGAAGCACTAACATTCGATAGCTGAATATTACCATATCGGGCCTGTTTTGCAGCAGAAGCATTATAATTTCCTACCGGGAAATTAAATGATTGACCGCTTAGAATAATTTTGGCCAGTGGTCCGTCAACAAATGAAGCGTCGCTGCCTCCCACTACTGCAAGTGAAGAAGTATTGGTAATGGTCAACAAATTGACATTAGTGGTATTAAGTCTTCCGTTTGTAAGGTACAGACGGCCGGCTACTTCTGCTGTTCCGTTTAAAGTAACTCCTGCAGGATTATTAATTTTTAAATGATAAAAATGTTCGGGATTAGGTGTATTAATTGTTTGCAATGATGTACCCATACACGAAACCATACCTGTTCCCGGAACAAAGCCATTAGGTTCATTATCAGTCCAGTTACCCAGCAAGGTAATATTTTTATTGTAAAGCGTATTGTTTACCTGGCTGCCTGTAATTAAAAGATTTCCTCTCACCAGCAGATTTACGTTTGATAAACTCTTGCTGATGGAGCCTGTAAATTCAAGGTTCTGATATATATAATATGTGGATGAAATGACTGAAAGACATGAGTCGACAGATCCATTATACTCAACAGTGCTGCCCGTTGTGTTCATGAATTCATTGAAATCACCACCGGGAAATACAAACTGGCCCATTGATGTGTTGTTTACAATAATCCGTCCGTTACCTGAAACATGCCCCAGACTATGACCTGTTGTGCTTTTTACATCAAGAATTCCATGGTTCTCAACTGAATAGGCAGTTCTGTCATCATTTAATATGTTAATATGATGTCCGCTCTTTATTACCATAGGATTGCCGTCAGGCGGAACCGATGCAGGTGTACCATTATGTCCGCCCAATGCCCAGCTTCCGGGGGTATTCCAGTCGGCACCTGTTGTGGTAATGCCAGGAGCAAGATCATAGCTGTAATAAACAGGTTTGTCAAGGAAATTAGCTGGTTCACCACAGGTATATTCTCCGTTGATATAATTATCTGTAATGGTTATTGTATTTGTACCCGTATTTATTACAGCAGTACCCAGATTGGTCCAGCTATTGTTGTAATATCTGGCTCCTACATAATTAGCTTCATTTCCCGTAACATCGGTCTGTAAGTAATTGTAAGTGTGGGTAACCGAACTCATTCCCCCGAAGGGTGTGCTTGTAACATGCCAGTAATATTGCAGTTCATCATTCAGCGTATTTGAAAGTGACGGAATTTTAATATTTACCGGTTTAACTGTAATACTGCCGGGTGAAGATGCGTTGAAGGTTACATTGTAAGTAACCGGTGTATATTTACCATCTACTCCTATCGGGAAGGTAAAAGATGAAGGTGACACATCAGGAAAAACTTTCCTGATCCCGGCGTCGCTTAAAACGCCGTTAGTTCTGATCCAGTTTTTGCTGGAAGGATTTCCAGGTGTACCACCTATTGAAGCGGTTGAACCTAAAGTCAAAAGATATTCGTTTGTATATAGGAAGCCTGTTGTTAATGTCAGTACTCCGTTAATTGTTGTATTTGCTGTTAGTGTAACCCCGTTGTCTGCCCCATTGTTGACAGTAAGATTTCCAAACTGACTGTTACCGCTTCCTGAAATAATCTGGTTCTTTGTGCCCTGCAAAACAAGGCTACCCGTTCCGGTTGAGGCATGGGTATCATTATTAATAATATTTCCCTGTGCAATGATATTTAATGTGTCTCTATTAATAAGACTTCCGCTGTTAATGGTGAGTGAATCAGTAATTGTGGGATTGTTGCCGGTAAAAGTAATAAATGTACCTGTTGTTTTGTCAACAATAAGTTTTCTGAAGGTGGTTGCAACGCCAAATGTTGCAGTTTGCATGTTTTCTCCGAAGAAAGAAGTAGTGTTTGAGCCTGCATTATAAGTGCCATTATTTGTGAAATTACCAGCTACACTTACATTCAGGTTATTACTGTTAAAAACGCTAAAATTATCATTAATGGTAAAGTTGCCTAAGATGGTTAAAGGGTTAACCATCAGATTTACGGTTGCCCTGTCATTGTTGTCCCTCCCGTCAACTGTGAGATTCCCCAAAGGACACGTAACATCAATATTAAATGTTTGATTGCTGCCGATATTATCAGGCAAAAAAGCCATTGTACCTCCTCCGGTAACATTATATGATGCAGGCCTCAGATAAACATCACCATAATCAACACCCCCGCCACGAACAACATTAATTGTACCTCCTGTTAATTCAAAATAGCTGCTGTCATTGCAGACTTCAAATTTGCCGCGGGTATTGTCCTGATTTTTACCGAAAATATTTACTGTGCCACTGCTTTGTCTGTAAGTGAGATGCCCGAAAGTAGTAAAAGAGCTTCTCTTGATTTGTCCGTTGATATTGAGTGTACCTCCGTTTATTACCAGCTCAGGATTACCTTCTGATGAATATTCAATGCTGTTCCGGTTATTGTTGCCGGTATTTCCGACATTTAATGTACCTCCCAGCATTTCAAGCTTTCCTATTAAAAACAACGTGTTATTATTGGCACCATTCATTAATGTAATATTGGCCACACTGTCGATGCTTAAGCATGACGATTCCGGAATAGTAAAATTCTGGGCATTGGTAAGGTTTAAAGTACCCTGTTTGATGCGCAATGTCCCATTGACCAATGTTACTACCGGGTCTAATGCTGAGGTTATATTAGCCCTGACATTTAACACGGGTAACTGTGAATTACCTTTGTTTACCGTTAAAGAATAAAATTCTTTATTTGCTCCTCTGATGCTGGCTTCTTTTTCGCCTTTGAAATAGACCAGTACGCGCCCTGTATTGTTGGCATCAAATGTTCCGCTGCCTGTGAGATCTCCGAATAATTCAAGTGTATGATTAACTACTGTACCTCCGTTTTGAGGTCTGAAAGTTCCATCAACATTAAAATTACCTGATACGCTTATATTTTGGATGTTATTATTACGCACTTCAAAAATGCCTGCATTAATACTGAAATCTCCATTAACTGTAATCTGATGCAAGGCAGCATTATTGGTATTTACCTGCCCTGCACCTTCTTTTGTCAGGTTTTTGTATATATACAGATTACTGTTGGGCAATGTTATGGTTCTGCCATTGCCGGGAGTGAGTTTAAGATTACAGTAATGGTCGAGTGTCATACCTGTTACATCTGATGTAGTTGGAACAGTAATATCATTTGCAATGGTATAATATTCCACAGTACCGCCATTCTCTCCGAGAAAATCTCCAAAATCGCCCTGCGGGAAGTAGTTATTGCTGGCTATCCTGATGGTTCCGGTTCCTTTAATTCCCCTGTTGGGAATAGACTCAAAATTGTGCCCGGTATAATTTTGTATATCAAGTGTTGATCCGTTTGCTATTATCAGCGTTCCGCATACTTTTCCGTTCTGGTTAATGGTAACGGTGTGATTATGCGTTTCATCCCCAATAACAACAACGGTATTGGCATCGGGTATACTGGCTCCACCCGTTCCGCCGACACCCTCTGATGACCATGTAGCGGTATTGTTCCAGTCGCCGTTGACACCAGTACTATAGCGGACCGGGACGGCACTGAATGCTGATGGTTCACCAGCAGTGTATTCTCCGTCAGCTTTATAAGCTGTATCATAGGTTATTGTATTAGTACCGTCATTTACAAGTAAGGGGTTGTTTATTATAACCCATTGGGCGGTGTCGCCGTTTCTGTATGTAGCTGGTACATAAAGATTTTCGGTGCCGTTTACAAAATCATTTGACAAGGGGTCATAAGTATAGTTGTGGATGACCGATCTCGCAGGAACGCCTGTAAATCCTATGCTTGCAGTTTTCCAGTAGCATGAAAGGGCATTGTTATTTTGCAACAGAGGATGCCTTATGTTAACAGGCCTTGTGGTCACGGTTCCGTACGTTGCAGGTGCAATACTATATCTTATTGAGGCAGGCATGTAATAGTAGGTAGTATTGGACGCATTATAAAATCCTACAGGAAATAAAAACGCAGTTGTATTGTTATATTTTTTGCTTACTCCTGCATCTGAAACCAGACCTGATGTCTGAATCATACGGTTACGGTCGAAGTTTTTTCCGTTTCCGGTGAGGCCGTCAAAAACATCGCCTGTTTCGGTGAACAATAAATTATAGCGGCCAATATTAAAGCGTGCAGCGGTATTTGCCAGCCTCAGGTCGCCGGTAATTGTAATATCAGTTTGCAGGCTCACTGAACCAGCGGTTTTATTTAGCGTAAGGTTATTAAATTTACCGTTTCCGTCACCACTGATGGTTTGTGCCGCTGTCCCTGTGAGCTGAATACTTCCGGCACCGCTGGCAGGCTTAAAGTGTGTACCCGAATTGATTATGTTTCCTCTAACTTCAAGAATTCTGCCGTTGTCATTCAGGGTACAGCCATTATCAATCTGTAAGGCAGCATTTACAACTATGGGTACTGCAGCATTTGCATTATTCAGGGTGAGAATTGAAGCATTTGAAATGGTGAGATTATTCAGATTACCGGTTATGGTTCCCTGAAGATCAAAGGTCTGGGGAGACGTCCCGTTAAAAATGGTGGTATTGGTGCCCGGAGTGTATGTTCCTCCTGAAGCTATAATAAAATCGCCGCCTATAGAAAGGTTAATATCAGGATCAGGCACCGTCATATTTAAAACAGCATTATTGTTAATGTTGAGCGTGTTTAACACTACCAATGGCTGAGCGGCCAGCGTTGGAGGGGCAGATGTTGTTCCGGGGTTGGTGTATCCAACAACACGCAGGTCCCTTGCTGAATTAACACCGGTAATGTTTAAATTATAAAACGGCACGGTAGAGTTAACGTAAGCATTATTACCGTTTGGAACATTAATATTGAATGTGCCTCCGGTTATATTGATGTTTTTGGAGTCTGAACCGAAAAGTACACTGAAATAAGTACCGCTGCTGCCGGGAGACATATCAGTTGGATTGGAAGTCGGGTTGTTTATATTGATGGTTCCTCCGGAAATGTTTATTACGTTATCAGGATATCCCATGGACAAAGTGGCATGATAACCATGAGAAGTATTGCCTGATAAAGTAATAATGCTGTTGCCGCTAACGTAAAAGGCACCTCTGTGAGTACCGCTCAGACTTGATGTTCTTATAAGTGTTGCCTGCAATGTACTGTTGTCAACAGAAACCGTACTGGCTTCACGGGTAACAATGCCTCTGCGTATTGAGGCTGATGAATCGTCCATATTAAGCAGGGCATTATTGGTGAGTTTTAAAATTCCATATATATATAAACCACAATTCAGACTGGTAGTATAGTACCTCACCTGGGCGGCATCAATCCACAGGGCAGCATCCTGGTCAATCAGGTAATACTGGCTTGACAGGGCAGGCAGGGAAATGTTGTTTCCTAAGCGGCATGTACCGCTGTTAATGGCTAACGCATTTAAATTCAGTATATTGGGGGCATCAGGCCCGAAAGCTTGGGGATAATAACTATTTTGTCTGTCATTGCGGCCAAAGAGAAAAAACCTGTTCGGTGCATCAGCATCAATATTAAGAACAAAAGTCTGGTCAATGCCTTTTGCAACAACAATCCGGTAAAAAACCGTGGTTCCGTTACAAACAACATACTGGTCGGCATTGGTATTGGTAAAATTAACATCGGCCCAACCTGCCTGCGCTCCGTTAGGCGGATTAGCTGTATAAACCGGAGCAGTCATGTTGGTAAATCTCACTGTACCGCCTAAATTATAAAGGCTTCCTTTAATATTAATCTGATGGCTTCGGACTGTAGCACTAGCAGCACTGCCAATATTGATGTTTCCCACACCAATCTGGCCATCAGGCATTACTGTTATGTCACCGTTAAAATCTACTGTAAGGGCAGTGGTATTGGTATTATTGTTTATTCTTAGAATTCCCTTTTCAACAATTACATTGCCGTTAATTGTAAGAGGATTTGCTGTTGTTACAAAAACAGCTTCATCAGTACTGTTATTGAGAGTAATTTTAAGATTGTTATAAGTTATCTGCGAAAATGTGAAAGTTCCAATATTGTAATACTCAACCGTACCGCCTCCGGTCTGTACAAATGAACCTGCTGCGTAATTCGGAAATGTTGATGTTGAAAGGCGCAATATCCCTGATCCGTTGAGTTGTGCACCAAAATTATGGCCTGTAGTATTGGTTATATCAAGAATAGCCCCCTCCTGAATGGTAACCGATGCAACAGTCCTGCCGGAAGTACCCGAAGGAATGGTTACAATACGCCCGTTAAGTATTACTACATTATCAGAGGCACCGGGCTGAAGATGTGAAGGATTTATCAATGTTGTTCCTGACGGGTCAGTTGTCCATGTACGCCAGTCAGTATCTGTCCAGTAACCGGTCTGATAACTATACCATGTTGTCTGCGCATAACCGGAAACCTGTGATATCCACCAAACCAGAAAGATAAAGCTTTTGAAACCACCAAAACTGAAATAATAGGTAGCTTTATGCACAATTTGTTGCAGCAGTTTTTTCATAGTTACAAGTTAATCGAAGTAGTTATAGGATTTATTAGTATATCAGTCAATTATACGAATAAATTTGAAAATGTATTCCTTTATTATAGGATAAATTATTAACATATTGCATATTTATACAATATGATTTTTGTCATATAATTTGTAATATTCAGGATTTCAGTTATTTATTGCATATATATTCAGCAATTAAAGAGAATCTGAATAAAATTTGATATTGACGAATGGTTAAAATTTATTGATAAACGTAAAATGATACAGGGCGTCTACAGCATTATTTTGTAAAAAAATGTATATCAGCAATTATTCATAAATGATTATTTTTATCTTTAACAAACAATATTTATATTTATGATAAATCATTTTTTGATTCGAAGATATTCTTTCATAGTAATTATTTTTTCATTTTCATTTTCAGCAATAAACAGCCAGCAATTAACGCAAATAAGATTTGACAATATTTCGGTTCGAGATGGTTTATCACAGACAACACCTAACTGTATCATGCAGGACTCGCGGGGTTTTTTATGGATCGGTACTGAAGATGGATTAAATAAGTATGATGGTTATCAATTTGAAATATTCAAGAAGGACATTAATAATCCTAATGCAATAAGTTCATCAATAATAACTTGCATTGAGGAAGATGAAGCCGGAAATATCTGGATTGGTACTAATGGAGGAGGATTAAACAGGTTCAACCGTGATTTGAATATTTTTACTCATTTCAGACCAGATGATAAGGATTCGTTTACCGTTTCAGGAAATATTGTGAATTGTATAAAAAAAGCCGGTAATGGAAAGCTCTGGATAGGAACAGAAAATGGATTATCTGTACTGGATATCAGAACAAATAAATTTTATGATTTTAAATCAGGAACAAGCAAAAAAGCTGTTTTTAAAGGCGTTGAAGTAAATGATATTATTTCAGGGCGGGATAATATTATCTGGGTAGCTACAGGAAACGGACTGGTAAGTATGGATACCGCCAGCGGGCAAATGAATTTCTATACTGCAAATACATCTGATCCTGCATCGATCCCTGATAATACTGTGACATGCCTGTTAACTGACAGAAAGGGGAACCTCTGGGTAGGTACAAAATCCGGTCTGGTAAAAAAAGAGTCTGATAATAATTTTTTCACCAGGTTGAATGTGCAATCTGCACTGTCATCATTTGAAATCAAAGATTTGCTTGAAGATGACAATGGCAATATCTGGGTGGCTACATTTGGCGGTGGGCTTGATATATATTTACCCGATCAGAATAAAGTAATTTCAAATACGCTTGATTACAATAATCCAAACAGTATTGGTCATAATGAAGTATTATGCTTATATAAGGACAGGACAGGCATAATCTGGGCTGGAACTTACGGGTTGGATAAGTATAATCCCAAAAAAGAAAAATTCATATTATACGATTACCTGCCTAAGGAAAATGTTTCATTAAAAAGTATTTATGCGATATACCAGGACAGACTGGGTGTATTATGGGTGGGGTCAAAACTTGATGGCGTTCATGTACTTGATCGTTCCAATAATTTTTATTTCAGGATAAAGCATGAAAGAAATAATATTAATAGCCTGTCAAGTAATAAGGTGCGTGTTATCAAAGAAAATCCCGACGGAGTAATATGGGTAGGCACTGACGATGGTG
>CAZBCB010000039.1:12374-12793 GCA_964489905.1 uncultured Bacteroidales bacterium | reverse complement strand
TGGATAAGCTCTCAAGTAATTAATGGCTCACTGGTTGAACCCAGATTTAGTGTTATTGATAAAAATAATAATCTAATTATGTTGGTTAATTTTTCTGATACAATTTATGATCCGTTTTATATATCAAAAGGAGCACGAGACTTATTATTAATTAAATTTTCAGACAAGGGAAATATTCTATGGCATAAAAGAATTGGAGGTAAACTTTTAGATGTTGGAGGAGGCCTTTGCATTGATAATTCAAATAACATATATGTTGCAGGTAGTTTTTACAGTAATTGTTATTTTATTGATTATAAGGAAAAGGAAACAATTTATTTCTGATTCTTCGGATTCATCAAGTGATAATTTAAATGTGGGATCATATTATATTGCTGAATATTTTCATATTTTTAACTCTTACGTCCATTGAGTAAATT
>CAZBCB010000039.1:0-12364 GCA_964489905.1 uncultured Bacteroidales bacterium | reverse complement strand
ACAGTAATTGTTATTTTAGTGATACTGATTCACTAATTCATAGCGGAGCAGGTGATTTTTATATTGCAAAATATACATCAGACGGCGATTTTCAATGGGCAAAAAGAGTTGGGTGGTCCAGTACCCAACAGGGAATAGAAGACATAAAATTTGTAAATGATAAAATAATTACAGTTGGTTTTTTTATGGATTCAATAATTTTTGGAGATTTATCACAGGTAACTGATACTTTAACACATAGTCCTAATACAGCATATTTTCTAGCTGCATTTGATTTTAACTGTAATTTTTTATGGTCTAAGAAATATTCCGCTACTACTAATTCATATAAATTTCGCAGGATTGAATTTTGTCAGGATGGTTATTATTTAGGCGGGTATTATCAGGGAAGCGTTTATTTAGATATTGATACAATTACAAGTTATTCTCCAAACTATTATGACGATTTTGTTTACAAAACCGATCTCAATGGCAATGGCCAGTGGGTAAGGCGAATCAGAGGGCAAAATACGGAAAATTTCAGAACCCTGGCCACTGACGAATACGAAAATGTTTATGTGCTTGGCAATTACAACAGCAATACACTCTATGTTGATTCCACCGAAACAAAAGTTAGCACTTATACCCGCTCAGCATCATCCAATTACGACACATATATATGCAAATACAACCGCAGTGGTAATTTGCAGTGGTTTCTACGTATTGGCGGTACAGGGAAGGATATATACAATGACTTTGTAGTCCGCAACAATCTTATTTACGCCACCGGTTACTTTGCCAACGAACTTATTTTTAACAATGATACCTTGCGTACCAGTGGCTCACTCAACGAAGATGCCTTTCTGGCAGCATTTAACCAGGTTGGCAATCCGATTGCCGGTGTAAGTATCGTGGGTACAGGCAATTATCAGGATGCCGGTACTATCGTTAATATGGACGTCAGCTCACGTGCTTATGTATCAGGATATTACCGTTCACAGCAGATTATAATCGGTGACAGCACATATACCAGCAATAACGTTAATAAAAGCGATTTGTTCTTTGCTATTTACGAACATCCGTTTACAGCCGTAATCACCGGCGTGCAGCCGGTTTCGTGCCATGGACTTTCCAACGGCATGTTACAGGTTATCCCTTATTTCGGAAGACCTCCCTATAAGTATATATGGAGCCATAATCCTTCTTTGAACGAACCAACTGCAAACAATCTTCCGGCCGGAACCTATACGGTAACAATCGTCGATGCTGATAATGACTCAGCCAAAACAACCGGTATTGTTCCCCAACCCCCGCCACTGAACATCACAGCCTCTGTAACAAATGTTTCTTGTTACAACTATAACAACGGAGCTATTGATATTACTGTTACCGGCGGAACCAAAACAACAGATTATGTTTACAACTGGACTTCGCCTGACGGTTCGGGCCTTCATCCCCTGCAGGCTGATCAGACCGGACTAAACAGAGGCACCTATTACCTTACTGTTAAAGATGATAATTTGTGTTCGCTTTCCGATACATTTGTCGTTGAAGAACCCAATCCCATTAATTTCAACGGAACTATTGTCACCAATGTTGTAAATCCTCCTGGTGGAAATGGTGCAATTAATCTTACCGTAAGCGGAGGAACCGCACCTTATTCTTACGCATGGACAGGCCCGTCGGGTTATTCGTCCTCTTCAGAAGATATTATCAACCTCAACGGCGGATTGTATTATATTTCAGTTACCGACAGTAAAAGCTGCCAGGGCGACAGCAGCTTTGTGGTAAATGATGCAAACATACTGATTGCACAACTTACTGCCAAAACCGATGTTTCATGCTTCGGATATGATGACGGAACTGCAACCATTACCGTTTACAATGCTTCACTGCCTGTTAACTATGTCTGGTCAGACGGGACAACCTTTAATAACATTTACGATACAATACATTTACGTACAGCTCTTAAACCCGGACCTAACTCAGTAACAGTAACCGATGCAGCAGCAAAGACTGCTGTTGTCAACCTGCAGATTAATCAACCCGCTTCGGCCCTGACGGTAGTGTTAATCCCTTATGACCTGCGATGCAACGGTGATAATTCAGGAGCCATTGATTGTAATGTTACGGGCGGAACATTGCCATTCCAATATTCATGGAATTCGGGTTATACAGGTGAAGATCTTGTTAATATTGCCAGCGGAACATATATCCTTAATGTAACCGATGCCAGAGGCTGCCTGCAGAATGCCAATACTGTAGTAAACCAACCACCAGCCATCAGCCTTACCGTTGATCAGGTTGGCGCTATTAATTGCCATGGCGATCAGACCGGTTCGGCCATTGCCAATGCATCAGGCGGCACAGGTACATTTTCATATCTGTGGAATGACCCGGGTGCCCAGATAACCAAAACAGCAACCAACCTTTTTGCAGGAAATTATCAGGTCAGGGTTACGGATGAAAGCGGTTGCTTCCGCATTGGTTCTGTATTAATTCAGGAACCGGCCGAAATTAACCTCAATGCCACCATCAGCCCTGTCAGATGTTATAACGGCACAGATGGTTCTATCCTGACCAATGTATCCGGTGGCACAGCACCATTCTTTTTTGTCTGGTCAAATGGCGTTTTTGGCACCGGTATAATCGGTATCAGTAACCTCACAGCAGGTAACTACTCTCTTGCACTTACTGATGCTAACAATTGTCAGGTAAGTGACACTTTCCTTGTTACCGAACCTGATTCATTATATATCATTTCTGTTACACCTACCAATCTCACTTGTTATAACTCCGGCGACGGTGCTATAGCCATTGAGGCTGCAGGCGGAACAGGACAGCTTTCTTATTCGGCCAACAATGGTTCAAGCTATCAGACCGACAATGAAATTACCAATCTTGGCGCAGGTAATTATCAGGTTCTCGTCAGAGATGCCAATAACTGCACCACTTCACCCCAAAACGTCACCCTCACCCAGCCTGCTGCAATCAATATTGTAACGCAGGAAGTTACCGATATTTCATGCCACGGAGCCAATGACGGCGTAATTTCAATTGAAGCCTCAGACGATGCAGGTGGATTCGAATATTCAATTGATGGCGGAACAACCTATTCGGCCAATGGCATGTTTACAGGTTTAAGCCCGGCAACCTATGAAGTACGTGTACGCGACGTTATGAACTGCGAAGCTGCAGGCAATACCCTTACTGTTAATGAACCTGATTTACTGATTATCGATACTTTCAACATTGCACATATAACTGCTGAAACACCCACCGGCTCAATCACTCTTACTGCATCCGGAGGAACAAGTCCTGTAACATTTATTCTGCTTCCTGACAGCACCTTAAGTACATCCGGATTATTTTCAACACTTGACACAGGCCTTTATAAAGCCCGTGCGGTTGATAACAACCATTGTCCTTCAAACGAACTGAACATAAGAATTCTAAACTTTACTTCAGGCAGATTAATTATTTATGATGCATTCAGCCCGTTTACCACTCCCGGAAAAAACGACACCTGGACCATAGAAAATATAGCCGATTTTCCTGATTGCACGGTAAAAATATTTAACGCCTGGGGTAATCAGGTATTCAGCTCCAAGGGTTATCAGGAACCCTGGGACGGTACCTGGAACAACAAAAAACTACCCGCCGGTACTTATTATTATGTCATTGATCTGGGCGATGGTTCAGATATCATTTCAGGCAGTGTTAACATTGTATATTAATTAAAAGCTGGCAGCCATGAAAAAATTTTTACTTCCGATTTTCCTGTTTTTCGCTTCGCTATCAGCAAGAGCACAACAGATACCTCATTTCAGCCAGTATCACATGAATCATTATATGATAAATCCCGCAGCTACCGGAACATCTGACAACCTGCCACTGTCACTTGTTTACCGCAAGCTGTGGGCTGGTATTAAAGGTTCACCTTCAGTACAGATGCTGTCAGGAAATATGGAAGTGTACAAAGATATGGGCGTGGGCGCTAAGCTTTTTAATTACCAGGCAGGACCCGTCAGAAAAACAGGACTGGAAGCCACCTACAGCTATCATCTTAACCTGGGTACCGCAGGTACTAAACTATCCTTTGGCTTATCAGGGCTTATTTACCAGTATTTCCTCAATAAATCAGAACTCAAGGTCGAGGACAACACCGATGAGGCTTTTCTGGGCACCGAAAAAATGATTGTCCCCGATGCATCCTTCGGTATGTACCTTTATAACGAGAAATATTACGCCGGAATCTCTGTTCCGCAACTATTCCAGAAAAATATTGACCTGAAAAGCGACAAAATACTGCAGCAAAAACAGGTACGGCATTACTACCTGCACGGCGGATACAGGTTTGAAGCCGGCAGCGATTTTAAAATAGAGCCTTCCTTATTGCTTAAATTTGTGGAAGCAGGCATTTTTCAGGCCGATATCAACGCTCAGGCAACCTACAGGGATTTTCTTTCCTTTGGACTCTCTTTCAGGACTTCAGATGCCATAGTTATAAACCTTGGATATAAATCACCTGCATTTCAGGCTGGTTACTCTTTTGATTTAACGATAACTCCCCTGCACAACCATTCCTACGGTTCACATGAAATTGTGCTCATCTATTTCATCGATAATTTTTTACATCCATAGATTCACTATCTTTCCCAAAAAATGATTTTTAGAAAATCATTTAAGATTTAAAGATATTTTTGTATTTTATTATCATTAATATTATTATCTTTACACCATTAAATCTGAATTTTATTAAATTTGATATTGATCAGGTCTTTTAATATTAAAATATATGACAGACAATGAATTATTGATAAATAAAATAGCAGCCTTAAAAAAAGAAAAAAATGCGGTTATACTCGCCCATTTTTATCAGGATGCAGAAATACAGGATATTGCCGATTTTATTGGTGACAGTCTCGATTTGTCAAGAAAATCTGCAGCAACCAAGGCAGATATCATTGTTTTTGCCGGAGTGCATTTTATGGCTGAAACAGCTAAAATTTTATCGCCTGAAAAAAAAGTGCTGATACCCGACCTGAATGCGGGCTGTTCATTAGCCGAATCATGCCCGGCAGATGAGTTTAAAAAATTCCGTGAACAATATCCCGGCCATATTGTGGTATCTTATGTAAATACCACTGCCGAAATTAAAGCATTGACAGACATTACCTGCACTTCAACCAACGCTTTGCAGATTATTAAAAGCATACCCGAAGAGCAGCCTATCATCTTTGCACCCGACCGGAACCTGGGAAACTATATTAACAGCCTTACCGGAAGAAATATGGTGTTATGGAACGGTGCATGCCATGTGCACGAAGAGTTTTCACTTGAAAAAATAATTGAATTAAAGAATAAACATCCACAGGCAAAATTAATTGCACATCCCGAATGTCCGCAGCCCATCCGCATCATTGCCGATTTTATAGGATCAACCTCAGCATTGCTGAAATTTACCGAAGAAGATAATGGCAGTGAATATATTGTAGCTACTGAATCAGGAATACTTCATCAGATGAGAAAACGAAATCCGGGTAAAACATTTATTCCTGCCCCTCCGATTGATTCAACATGCGGATGCAATAACTGTAAATATATGAAAATGCATAATCTTCAGAAAATTTATGAAAGCCTGCGTGATGAAAAATATGAAATCATTTTGCCTGGCAGTCTGATTGAAAAAGCTAAAAAACCTATTCAAAAAATGCTTGAATTATCGACTTAATTTAATCACGTGAAGATTATTTATTAAATGCCATCCGTATGCAGCCCTGGCTAAATAACTCCCCCGTTAATAATTACAGCTTTAAAAATGCTGCAAATAACCAGCTGAGTCTGTTTTGTCAGTTTTTGCACCACCTTCCATACTATGCGTTATTACTGGATAATAATTTAAAAATTGTGGAATCAAATGCACGGTATCTGAATGATGCTGAATCAATCAATACAACTGAATTATTAGGGAAAGGGCAGGGAGATGTACTTCAGTGCGAAAATGCCGGAGGCGTGGGTTGTGGCAATTCATTGACCTGTCGCTACTGTGATATTAATAATACCATTTCAGAGTGCAAGCGGAATAATTCATCCGTGTCAAAAGTATGCAAATTAATCTCAAACAAGGACAATTTTATCAAGGCCCATGAATTTATTGCAAGGTGCTCCCCCATTTTAATTGCCGATACCCGTTTTTTTCTGCTTACGCTGGTTGACATAACAGCTGAAAGCAGAAAACAAAGCCTGGAGAAAATATTTTTCCATGATGTGCTGAATATGATTAACGGTTTAAGCGGGTTATTACAATGTATGAATGAAGACATCAGCAAATCTGAATGGAAAGAATATTACGAAATGCTTACGAATATTACATCGCGGCTTTCAGAAACAATAGTAACGCAGCGTGATCTGGTATATGCCGAAAACAAGGAACTCAGAGTAAATATGAAATGGATTTCAGCCAGGGAGATCATCGATTCTGTAATGGCAAATTCACTGTTTAAAAGCAATAATGAAGCACAAGTTATTTTAAATGTTGAAAATTACGATTTTTTCATTTACACCGACCCTGTATTGCTTATGCGTGTGCTTGTCAACATGTTAAAAAATGCGCTGGAGGCAAAAAACAAAAATCCTGTCATAACACTTGGCTGTTCCAATACACAAAACCATGCAACATTTTTCGTCCATAATCATGCATATATTTCACACAGCCATGCTAAAAATGTATTTCAACCAATGCGGTCAACAAAAGACCATAACAGAGGACTTGGAACATACAGCATCAGATTAATCGGAGAATATTATCTTAAAGGAAAAGTATTTTTTGAATCATATCCTGACAAAGGAACTACATTTTCAATTGAATTACCAGTAAACATAAATACTTTATAACATATGAGTGAATTAATCAATAATTCTGAATACAGAAAATCAAGACTTAAAGAACTTATTCTGAAACTCCATAACGGAGATGATCCAAAGAAAGTAAGAGAGGAACTGATTGCTTCTCTTCAGCAGATACCTTATGGTGAAGTGGTTGAAGTGGAGCAGGAACTCATTCAGGAAGGACTACCCGAAAGCGAAGTATTGCGTCTGTGTGATATACATGGTGAAGTACTGGAAGGCCATATTGACCAGAGCGGGGCTTTGCCAATACCTGCGGGGCACCCTGTGGATGTCTTTAAAAAGGAAAATGCCGAACTGACAAAGGTGATAGAAAAAATACATACTCTTTTAAATTCCTTGGACAAATTGCCAGAAGACACCTTCCGAAATTCTGTACATCAATTATTGGCCCTCTTCAATGAATTGCTCGACGTTGACAAGCACTATAAGCGAAAAGAATATCTCTTATTTCCTTATCTCGAAAAAAAAGATATTACAGGCCCTCCAAAAGTAATGTGGGGAAAACATGACGAGATCAGAGAGCAGTTAAACGGATGTGTTGAATTGTTAAAGTCAGAGCAGTTAACCAAATCTGATCTTGCTGATGCGCTGGATATTCTGTTGATCCCTGCTCTGAAAGCACTGAATGACATGATAAAGAAAGAAGAAGAAATACTGTTTCCCATGTGTATGGATTTGCTTACAACCGAAGAATGGTGGGAAATTCACAAACAAACGCTTGAATTTGGTTTTACGCTTTATGACCCTGTGGTTGAATGGAAACCCGAAGGTCTTTCAGATAATTCCGGGGAAAATATCGGAATATCAGATGAAAATGGCGTTATCCGGTTGCCTTCCGGCAGTTTTACCCCGAAAGAAATTATGACAATTTTAAACACTGTTCCTGTTGACATGACCTTTGTTGATAAAAATGATAAGGTAAAATATTTTACCCAGGGAGCCCATCGGATTTTTACCCGTAACCGTTCAATTATAAACCGCGATGTAAGGTTATGTCATCCGCCGGGCAGTGTGCACATAGTTGAAAAAATATTGGAAGATTTTAAATCAGGAAAAGCCTCGCGTGCACCTTTCTGGATTCAGCTACAGGGTAAATTTATTCATATTGAATATTTTGCATTACGTGATGAAAAAGGTGAATATTTAGGTACACTTGAAGTTTCGCAGGATATTACCAATCTGCGAAAACTTGAAGGAGAAAAAAGAATTTTATCGTATGACAAAGGTTAACATTGTAATTCATTATGGAAAAACTTATAATTACCCCTAAAACAAAAATTCATGCATTACTTGAAGCATATCCTGAACTTGAAGAAGTTTTGATTAATGCAGCCCCTGAGTTCATAAAACTTAA
This sequence comes from uncultured Bacteroidales bacterium, assembly GCA_964489905.1. Lineage (GTDB taxonomy): Bacteria > Bacteroidota > Bacteroidia > Bacteroidales > UBA10428 > UBA5072. Next base: position 4,119 of record CAZBCB010000039.1, on the reverse strand, counting down.
GAATCCTGTTTTAAGAAATACCATTGCCCGCATTACCAGCATCAGTCAGGCCGCCATCATTGGTAAATTAAATGTCGATGAACTTGTGAACAGGTTACGTAAAAAGGTGGGGCAGGATAATATTGAAAAGCTCGAAGAACCGGGGACAAAATACAATACCGTGCAACCAGATTGGTTCAAAGCCTCATCTGTTACAACTATAATTGACATAAGAGAAATTCTCAACCATGGTGAGCAACCTGTATTTGAGGTATTGGCAGCAATAAAAGCACTCCGAAAAAATGAAATCCTTAAAATAAGCTCGCCCTTTATCCCTGCACCATTACTTGATAAAACCCTTAGCCTTGGTTACAAACACTGGCTTAATAAGCTGGCAGAAGATAATTTTGAAGTATATTTTACGCGATAAAAAACAATTTTTACTTTCAGTCAAATCATGTATTTTTAGGCTATTAAAAAATTTGTCATAATGCGTATTCTATTATTGGGTTCAGGTGGCCGTGAGCACGCCCTTGCATGGAAAATTGCCCAGAGCCGGCATACAGAAAAACTATTTATTATACCCGGAAATGCAGGAACATTGCAGACAGGTGAAAACGTAAGTATAAACCCTTCTGATTTCAATGCTTTAGGCCGGTTTGCATTAGACAACCATATCGATATGCTGGTAGTTGGTCCTGAATACCCATTATTAAAACGTTTATATGATTTTTTTACAGGCAATCCTGAACTTAGCCATATTGCTGTTATCGGCCCCTCGAAAGAAGCAGCAAAACTTGAGGGAAGCAAGGACTATGCAAAAGCATTTATGAACAAATATAATATACCCACTGCAAAACATTTCACAGTAACGGCTGAAAATCTGCCGGAGGGTGTTACATTTCTCAGAAGCATACGTCCTCCCTTTGTGCTTAAGGCTGACGGATTAGCTGCCGGGAAAGGAGTTCTTATTTTACAAACGCTTAATGAAGCAGAACAGGAATTGACAAAAATGCTTGCTGGAAAATTCGGAGAGGCAAGTAAGAAAGTGGTGATTGAAGAACATTTAAGCGGTATTGAATTATCTGCCTTCGCAATTACTGATGGTAAAAATTATAAAATACTACCTGAAGCCAAAGATTATAAAAGAGTCGGGGAAGCTGACACAGGCCCCAATACGGGAGGCATGGGTGCTGTTTCCCCTGTGCCATTTGCCACAAAAGAATTTATGACTAAAGTTGAAGAACAAATAATCAAACCTACTATTGAAGGCATTCAAAAAGAACGACTGATATATAAAGGGTTTATTTTTTTCGGGTTGATGAATTGCAATGGCAGTCCTTATGTAATTGAATATAACGTCAGGCTTGGTGACCCCGAATCCGAAGTTATATTGCTACGATTGAAATGCGATTTTGTGGAATTGCTAACTGCCACCGCTAAGCAACAAATCGGTTCATTTGATATTGCCATAGATTCTCGTTCTGTTGCAACTGTTATGCTCGTTTCAGGTGGTTACCCCGGTGAATATGAAAAAGGAAAAGAAATAAAAAATCTTGAAAAAATAAAAGACAGTATTGTTTTTCATGCCGGCACAAAGGCCGAAAACAAAAAGGTTGTCACCAGCGGCGGACGGGTATTGGCCATAAGCTCATTCGGGAAAAACATTCGGGATGCCCTGCAGACTTCATATATCAATGCCGCCCTTGTCGATTTCGAAAATATGTACTACCGGAAAGACATCGGGTTTGATTTATTGAAATAAAAACCACCCGTTTTTCCGACATGCATAATATATTATATTAAATTTCAAAATATTATAACTGTCAGGCATTTTAGATTTTTTTTTGTAAATTAGTGATTATCAATCCTTGAATTGTGCTTATCGAGGGAATAAGACATATTATTCGCTTTCTTCTTCCTCCTCCATCATGGAAAGTGCCGCTGATTATTGTTTCAGGAATTCTTGCAGGTATTGCTGTTTTTTTGTTTCATATATCACGTGCTTCTTCATACCTTTCCGATAATTCAAAAACCTGTGTTAACTGTCATATTATGGCACCGCAATATGCTACATGGAGCCACAGTTCGCATCGTGAAGAGGCTAACTGCAACGATTGTCATGTGCCACATAATAATATAATTAACAAATATTATTTTAAAGCCAAAGACGGTTTGCGTCATGCAACTGTTTTTACTCTCAGAAATGAACCTCAGGTAATTTTCATTAAAGAAGCCGGAAAAGAAGTAGTTCAGAAAAACTGTATAAGATGTCATCACCATCTGATTAACAATTATGCAATGCAAGCTTATTCACCTGAGCATTTTAAGAATATTGAAAACAGGTTCTGCTGGGAATGTCATCGTGAAACACCTCATGGACGTGTTAACAGCCTTTCAAGTGTTCCTAACGCCCGTGTTCCGCTTCCTGAAAGCCCTGTACCCTACTGGATGAAAAATATAAATCAAAAATAAACCAGATAAGATGAAACCTATTCGTGAAATAATCGCTGCTAAACCCTGGATAGCATGGATTTTATTTGGTTCAACACTTGTTTTTGTATTTCTGCTTGGACTGTTGGCTTCATCAATCATTGAAAGACGAACTGAAGCTGTGTTTGCATATAAACCTGTTGTCGATTACCCCGACTGGGAGCCCAGGAATGCGATATGGGGAAAAAATTTTCCGCGTGAATATCAGTCGTTTCTGAAAACTGCCGACACAACATTCAGAAGCAAATATAACGGCAGTGCATCAATTGATATGCTGGGCGAATATCCCGATCTGGTAATCTTGTGGGCAGGTTATCCTTTTTCCTATGATTATATGCAGGCAAGAGGCCATTATTATGCCATAACTGATATACGAAATACCTTAAGAACAGGAGCTCCGTCTGCAGGCAAAACAAGCCCTATGCCTAATACATGCTGGACTTGTAAAAGCGCTGATGTTCCGCGCCTTATGAAAGTTACAGGCCCTGCCGGTTTTTATAAAGGCACATGGGAAACCAAGGGCCACGAAATGACAAATCCTATAGGTTGCATTGATTGTCATGATGCTCAAACGATGAACCTTCATATTTCTAGGCCTGCCTTGCTTGAAGCTTTTCAACGAACCGGAAAAGATATAAATTCAGTTTCACATCAGGAAATGCGCTCTCTCGTGTGTGCACAATGCCATGTAGAGTATTATTTCAATAAAGAAAAAGTTAAGGATGTATCATACCTAACTTTCCCATGGGATAAAGGCATAACTGCTGATAGTATTGAAAAATATTATGATGAAATCAAATTTACTGACTGGATACATGGCCTCAGCAAGGCCCCCATGCTTAAAGCACAACACCCCGACTATGAAATATTTCTTACCGGCGTTCATGCAGAAAGAGGTGTATCCTGTGCTGATTGCCACATGCCTTATATCAGTGAAGGTGGACAAAAATTTACCAGTCACCACATACAAAGTCCTTTAAATAATATTGCAGTCTCATGCCAGGTATGTCACCGTGAAGAAACAGAAAGGCTTATTAATGATGTTTATGAACGCCAGGAAAAAATTACTGAAAACAGGCGCATTCTTGAAAAATTGCTTGTTAAAGCCCACATTGAAGCCAAAACAGCCTGGGATAAGGGCGCTACTACCGAACAAATGACTGATATCCTGAAACTTATTAGAGAAGCTCAATGGAGATGGGACTTTGTAGCCGCCGGACATGGAAATGCAATACATTCGCCTGTTGAATCAGGCCGGTTAATTGCATCGGGCATTAATAAAGTCCAGGAAGCACGGATAAAACTTTCACGACTGCTTGTAATCTTAGGCTATACAGGCGAAGTTCCTTATCATGATATCATCACAAAAGCCAAGGCTCAGGAATTTATTGGCCTTGATATGAAAAAACTAAAAAGCGATAAAAATGAATTTCTGAAAACTGTCGTTCCCCAGTGGCTTGAAAAAGCCTCGAACAGAGAAAAAGAATGGGATAGTAAATAATAGCATGGATAAAGCATTTCGCTCATTCAGATTTAAGCTCCCTGCCTTAAGTTTTCTGCTTACTGTCTCACTTCTTGCTTTTGTCCATATAAAAATAAATCCTCCTCTTCTTTTATTGGAAAGGTTTTTGCCGGGCTATGGATGGA
>CAZBCB010000038.1:0-12818 GCA_964489905.1 uncultured Bacteroidales bacterium | reverse complement strand
TATGCTACTTAATAATCACTAAAAAAAAAATTATGGCACCACTTGAGTGGATTGTTTTAGGCTTTTTTTTTCTGGGCCTTGTTGGTATTATCATCTGGGTTTTATATCAGAAGGAAGAGGATACCACCGATTATTTTCTTGCGGGTAAAAATGCAGGTTGGTTATCGATAGGTTCTTCCATTTTTGCTTCAAACATTGGGTCGGAACATCTGGTGGGATTGGCTGGTGCAGGTTTTATCAGCGGCATGGCCATGGCTCACTGGGAAATGCACGCGTGGTTGATATTGGTTTTAGGTTGGGTATTTGTTCCTTTTTATGACCGCATCAAGATATACACCATGCCTGAATTTCTTGAGCGCAGGTTTTCACCTGGTTCCCGTTCCGTTCTATCCATAATTTCTCTTGTAAGTTATGTGCTTACAAAAGTGGCTGTTACTGTATATGCAGGTGGCGTTGTTTTTGATACAGTATTTGATATTGATTCGATACAGATTTTTGGAAAAACAGTGGATTTCTTCTGGGTGAGTGCAGTAGGGCTGGTGGTAATTACCGGATTGTACACCATTTTCGGTGGAATGAGGGCTGTAATGTACACTTCTGTTTTGCAAACTCCCGTTTTACTATTTGGTTCCATTGTAATTTTGATTGTTGGGTTGATTAAGGTAGGTGGCTGGGGTGAAGTTGAACGCCTTGTTGGCCCGAATCTTAAACTGGTAAGATCAGCAGCCGATCCTGAGTTTCCATGGACGGGCGTATTGCTTGGTTCTGCAATTATCGGTTTCTGGTATTGGTGTACTGACCAGTATATTGTGCAAAGAGTGTTATCGGGGCGTAATCAGCGTGAAGCAAGGCGCGGTGCTATTCTGGCCGGTTATTTCAAGCTTTTACCGGTATTCATCTTTCTCATCCCCGGAATGATTGCTTTTGCACTTAACCAGAAAGGGCTTCTTGATGTTGCAAGCAGCGATTCAGCATTTGCAGCAATGGTTTCAAAGTTATTACCCCAGGGTATCACTGGTATTGTTGTATGCGGATTACTGGCAGCACTGATGAGTTCACTGGCTTCATTGTTTAATTCATCAGCCATGTTATTTGTTGAAGATTTTTACAAGAAAATGCGACCTGATCAGTCGCCAAAGCATTATGTGGTTGTAGGAAGAATTGCTACCACAGCTGTGGTAATTCTTGGTGTAGTCTGGATTCCGGTGATGCTTGGTCTTGGCAAAGTACTTTATGAATATCTTCAGGGTGTGCAGAGCTTACTTGCCCCTGCAATAGCTTCGGTATTCCTGCTGGGGGTTTTCTGGCGTAAAACCACCGCAAAAGGAGCATTCTGGGGAATGCTGACCGGTTTTATTCTTGGAATGTTCCGCCTTGCTCTGAACATAATTTATGGTGCAAAAGCAGGTCTTGTAGTTGAAGCCGAAAAATATTATCAGAAAATTGCCACGATTACTGACGGAACAAAAAAGATTATTCTTGATGGTATTGAAGGCCTGGGTGCCAAGGTAACTAAAGTATTGGGCGCTGCGGGCGATCAGTATAAAACAATCGTTGACAATGCTTATAGTGCATTAAATGCAGGTAATAACGAACAGGCAGCAGCATATCTTAATAGTGCCAGAACATCCATGGAACAATTGTTTACCAACCAGTATGGGTTTTTGTATAAAATTGCGGCAGTCAACTGGTTGCATTATTGTGTCTTATTATTTTTCTTCTGTATTGCTGCCATAGTTTTGATAAGCCTCTTTACTCAGGCACCAAATGCTAATCAGCTTAAATATACTTATTTTGCTGCCACACCTGAAGAAAAGGCTGCAACAAGAGCCAGCTGGAATACATGGGATATTGTTAACACGCTGATTATTGTTTCTATTATTGTTGCCTTTTATTTCTATTTCTGGTAAAATTTATTTGTTTTGACCATATATTATAAAGAACATACACGATTTCTTGTAGCAGTTGATTGCATTATTTTTGGTTTTGATTATAATCAGCTGAAGCTGTTGCTGATCAAGCGAAATTTCAGTCCGCAAAAAGGCAAATGGTCGTTGGTAGGCGGTTTCCTTAATGCCAATGAATCGCTTGATCAGGCAGCTTTACGTATCCTTAATAATCTTACCGGTTTATCAGATATTTATCTTGAACAGCTTTATACTTATGGTGAGGTAAACAGAGATCCGGGCGAACGGGTATTATCTACCGCTTATTATGCATTGATTAATGCAGAGAACTATCATTTGCCCATTAACAGGGAGTCCTCTGCCAAGTGGTTTCCAATTGAAAAAATACCCAGGCTGATTTTTGATCACAATATTATGGTAGATAAAGCCATGCGAAGGCTCAGGCGGAAAAGCCTTTCACAGCCTATTGGTTTCGAATTGCTTCCTGAAAAGTTTACGATTCCACAATTACAGAAGCTTTACGAAGTAATACACCAGCGGGAACTGGATAAACGCAATTTCCGGAAAAAAATACTCTCCATGGGCTTATTGAAAAAGCTTGATGAAAAACAAAAGTCTGGATCAAAAAAAGGAGCCTTTTATTACATGTTTGATAAACAAAAATATGATGACCTTGTTAGCAGGGGATTCCATTTTGAAATATAATAATTAAATAAAAATTTTTATGGACGCATTTAAGAATACTGAGGTTTGGTTTGTCACCGGAAGCCAGCATTTGTATGGTGAAGAAACATTGAAACAGGTAGCTGCACATTCACAAGAGATTGCCGCTGCATTTGATAAATCTTCGCAAATTCCTGTAAGGATAGTTTTCAAGCCTGTTTTGACCACTCCCGATGCCATAACACAGTTATGCATTGATGCTAATGCTGCAAAAGAATGCATCGGACTTATAACATGGTGTCATACATTTTCGCCTTCGAAAATGTGGATTAATGGACTGAGAATTCTCAACAAGCCTTTGCTTCATTTACACACGCAGTATAACCGTGATTTACCATGGGGTGAAATAGACATGGATTTTATGAATCTCAACCAGTCGGCTCACGGCGATCGTGAACATGGTTTCATCATGAGCCGCATGCGTATCAATCGTAAAGTTGTTGTTGGACATTGGCAGGAGCCGGAAGTACAGTCTAAAATTGGAATCTGGGTTCGTGCTGCTGCAGCATGGAGCGATATGAAAAAAGCAAAAATTGCCCGTTTTGGCGATAACATGCGTGAAGTGGCTGTTACCGAAGGAGACAAAGTGGAAGCTCAGATTAAACTTGGTCTGTCGGTTAACGGTTACGGAGTAGGCGATCTGGTAAAAGTTATCAATGAAGTAAGTGAATCAGATGTTACTAAGCTGGTTAACGAATATCTTGATTTATATGATATAGCCACCGAGGGCAAACCGGGTGGAAAATATCATGATAATGTAAGGTATCAGGCCCGTATTGAATTAGGCATGAGGTCATTTCTTGAAAAAGGTAATTTCCAGGGGTTTACAACTACTTTTGAAGACCTGCACGGACTGGTGCAGCTTCCGGGCCTTGCTGTGCAGCGTCTGATGGCTTCGGGGTATGGCTTTGGAGCTGAGGGCGACTGGAAACATGCGGCCATGGTTAGAGCACTCAAAGTTATGGGTACCGGACTTAAAGGAGGTTGTTCCTTTATGGAAGATTATACTTATCATCTCAATCCTTCGGGTATGAAAGTTCTTGGCGCACACATGCTTGAAATATGTCCTACAATTGGTGCCGGAAAACCGAGGCTCGAGGTTCATCCACTGGGAATTGGCGGTAAAGACGATCCGGCAAGACTTGTATTTAATGTGCCCGAAGGACCTGCAATAAATGTCAGTTTGCTCGATATGGGCAACCGTTTCAGAATACTTGTTAATAGTGTCGATTGCGTTAAACCCGATGCAGATCTTCCAAAATTACCTGTTGCACGAGCACTCTGGATACCCCAGCCAAATCTTAAAGTTGGTGCGGCTGCATGGATTTATGCCGGTGGCGCTCATCATACTGCATTCACCCAGGCGGTTACCGCCGAATTTATTGAAGATTTTGCCAATATGGCCGGGATTGAATTTTTGCTGATTGATAAAAACACAGATATTACTTCTTTCAGAAAAGAACTAAGATGGAATGAAATGTATTATATGATGATGGAGAGATAGAGAAGTAATAATAAGGTTTCAAAATAGAAAAATAAAGAATATATCAAAAAGGAGAATTTTTGAAATACCAGCTCTAACAGGCCTTAAAAGGGTGGTGTGAATTGCAGATGCCAATTATTCATTACTGGAAGACAGCAATGCGTATTAGTTTTAAAAAATTAAGGAGTAAACATTATGTTATCAGATTTACGTGAACAAGTTTACAAAGCCAATCTTGATCTGGTAAAGTACGGCCTTGTAATTTTCACATGGGGAAACGTCAGTGGAATTGACCGTTCAAAAGGCCTTGTGGTCATTAAACCCAGCGGCGTGTCTTATGATGATATGAAACCGGAGGATATGGTAATTGTTGACCTTGAGGGGAAAATTGTTGAAGGCCGGCTTAAGCCTTCATCTGATACGCCTACACATATTGTTTTATATAAATCATTTATAAATATAGGCGCTGTGGTGCATACTCATTCGGAATGGGCAACGAGCTGGGCACAGGCAGGCAAGGGAATACCATGCTATGGTACAACCCATGCCGATTATTTTTACGGTGAAATACCATGCACACGACCGATGACAACGAAAGAAATTGAATCGGATTATGAGCGGGAAACCGGCAATGTGATTGTTGAAAGATTTTCAAATATAAATCCTGATGATATACCTGCTGTATTGGTTAATAATCATGGGCCTTTTGCATGGGGTAAAGATCCGCATAACGCAGTTCATAATGCCGTGGTTCTGGAAGAAGTAGCCAAGATGGCCTTCCGCTCACAGGTACTCAGTAAAATAAGTCCTGTCAGCCAGACATTACTTGATAAGCATTATCTGCGGAAACATGGTAAAGACGCCTATTACGGACAAGGGTAAATGGAAGGGCATGATAATCGGGAAATTACCCCGATTTTCGCAGTTAATATGATTCTATGTTAACTCCTTTTGCGCAGTTGGGATAAAAAAATACTTCAAATTAAATAATTAAATTTTATTATAATGAATATGAAATACACCATCGGACTTGACTATGGGACAGACTCCCTGAGGACAATGCTGGTAAACACAGCCAATGGTAATATTGAGGCCAGCACGGTAATGTATTATCCGCGATGGAAAGAAGGGAAATATTGTGATGCTGCAAAAAACCAGTTTCGTCAGCATCCTTTGGATTACATTGAAGTACTTGAGAATACCATTCGTGAAGTAGTTACAAAAGTTCCGGCTGATGTTCGTAATAATATTGTAGCTATTTCTGTTGATACCACCGGGTCAACCCCTGTTGCTGTTGATGCATCGGGCACACCGTTATCAATGTTAACGGGTTTTGAAGAAAATCCAAATGCCATGTTTGTGCTCTGGAAAGATCATACAGCTGTGAAAGAGGCTGATGAAATCAACCAGCTGGCACGTTCATGGGGTGGAGTGGATTATACAAAGTATGAAGGAGGTATTTATTCATCTGAATGGTTCTGGGCAAAAATATTACATGTTCTTCGTGTTGATGAGAAGGTGAGAAAAGCTGCCTTTTCGTGGGTTGAGCATTGCGACTGGATTCCGGCTTTACTTACCGGAAATACCAATCCGTTAACCCTGAAACGCAGTCGCTGTGCTGCGGGGCATAAAGCTATGTGGCACACTGAATGGGGTGGCCTGCCATCAGAAGAATTTCTTTCAAGACTTGATCCCTTACTGAAAGGATTGAGAGACAGGCTTTACATCGAAACATATACCAGTGATGCGGTGGCAGGTTATCTCACTCCTGAGTGGTTATCAAGGCTTGGCCTGTCAGGTAAAATTGCTGTTGGTGTCGGAGCTTTTGATGCCCATCTTGGCGCCGTAGGTGGTGAAATTAAACCCTATCATCTGGTGAAAGTAATGGGTACCTCTACCTGTGATATGATGGTTGCTCCGAAAAATGAACTGGGTGACAAACTGGTACAGGGTATTTGCGGACAGGTGGATGGCTCCATTGCACCGGGTATGGTAGGCCTTGAAGCCGGACAATCGGCTTTTGGTGATATTTATGCATGGTTTAAAGATGTCCTGATGTGGCCGGTTGAAAATATACTGAGTAAGTCAGACCTTATCAGTCCTGAATTACGGGATAAACTGGTGGCTTATCTCGAGGATCAGATTATACCCCAGCTTTCGGCTGCTGCTGAAAAAATTCCTATTGAAGAATCGGGGGTTATTGCCATCGACTGGATGAATGGCAGGCGCACCCCTGATGCAAATCAGAACCTGAAAGGCGCCATTGCAGGATTAACACTGGGCTCTGATGCGCCACGTATTTTCAGAGCACTGGTTGAAGCAACTGCTTTTGGCTCAAAAAAAATAGCAGACAGGTTTATGGCAGAGGGTGTAAAAATAGAAGGCGTAATTGCACTGGGAGGTGTGGCTAAGAAATCACCATTTGTCATGCAGGTTGTTGCTGATGTTATGAATATGCCTATAAAAGTAGCCCGTGCTGATCAAGCTTGTGCATTGGGTACAGCAATGGCTGCTGCCGTGGCCGGTGGAGTTTATACAACATTTGAAGAAGCGCAGCAAAAAATGGGCGGAGGTTTTGAAAAAGAATACAGGCCAATAAAAGCCAATGCCGATAAATATGAAGCGCTTTACAGAAAGTATAACCAATTGGGAGCGTTTATTGAAAAAAACTTTCAGGATAAATAGAGTAAAAATCTGTTTGCAGCAAAAAGTCTTTTAAGGTTTACAGATCTGTATTTTACTGATTTATAATTGCCGTTGGCTACAGCCAACGGCAATGTATATAAGCTGAATAAGCGTGTTTTTCTCTTTATGCTATTAATTACTTACTTTTCAGGCTTTTACTGCTTATGAGCAAGCCCATAAACACAAGCAATCCGTTTAACATTACAATTTCAAATCCTACTTTATATCCGCCGAATAGTTTTTCAGCATAAAGGCTTGTAATGTAACATATAGCAATGGATAATAATGTGATAAGCGGAACCCATACTTCCCGGGTCTTACGTTTTGTAAAAATGCCAAATGAAAACAACCCCAGCAAGGGCCCATAAGTATATCCGGCAACGGTAAAAAGTGAATTTATTACGCTCTGATTATTTATTAATGCAAAAATCAGGATCACTCCAATCAGCAAAACCGAAAATCCTACATGCACGAGGTTTCGGATACCCATGCGGCGATTATCCTCTTTAAAGCCCAGAAAATCGACACAGAATGAAGTGGTAAGGGCAGTGAGAGCTGAATCAGAACTTGCATAGGCTGCAGCAATTAATCCAAGAAAAAATACTATGCTTACTGACACCGGCAGATAATTAAATACAAGAAAAGGAAACAATTCGTCGGTCTTAGCACACTGAAAAATGCCTTCACCAGGGTTCAGTAGTTTTATCGGACAACTTTTTATCAACTCAGCATTACTGAAGTTTTCTATAATAATTCCCTTTGTATTGGCATAAACATAAAGTAAAGCTCCCAGCGAAAGGAACAATATATTCACAAATATTAGCAGCGAACTCATCCAGTACATATTTTTTTTTGCTTCATGAATATTCCTGCAGCTAAGGTTTTTTTGCATCATATCCTGGTCAAGTCCGGTCATAACAATGCATATAAACATACCACTCAGAAAATGCTTGAAAAAATTATTGCCGGGTTTCCAGTCCCATACAAAAATCTGTGAATATTTACTGGCGACGATACCATTGATAAGGTCAGAAAAAGAAAAACCGAGTTCCCGCGAAATAAACACAATAGATAATATTACACCAAGCAATAAAAAAGTTGTCTGAAAAGTATCGGTATAAACAATTGTCTTTATTCCTCCTTTAAAGGAATATATATAAATGAGAGAAACAGTAAGGACAACAGTAAGCCAGAAAGGAATTCCGTAATGGGAAAGAATAAATTTATCCATTACCATGGCAACAAGGTATAGCCTGAATGCAGTGCCTATTACCCTTGATAGCAGAAAATAAAAAGCGCCTGTTTTGTAACTATACAAACCAAAACGTTTTTCAAGATAAGCATAGATAGATGAGAGATTCAGCCGGTAATACAAAGGTAACAACACGTTGGCAATGATCATATATCCGGCATAATATCCGAAAACAATCTGCATGTATGAAAAGAAAGTATTGCCTACTTCACCGGGAATGGAAATAAAAGTTACACCTGAAATAGAAGCACCTATCATGCCATAGGCAACCAAAAACCATGGCGATTTACGGTTACCGACAAAAAAAGAAGCATTATCGGCATTACGACTGGTAATATATGAAATAATAATGAGAGCAGTGAAATAAACAGCGGCAATAATGAGGAATATAACCGGAGGCATGCAGCAATAAATTTTTTATTGAATGAAATTGTTGAAATTTAATGCTGCAAGGATAATAAAAACAATTCAAATCAGAAAATGAACAAATAACCTAACGAAGCTGTAATTGAGGAAGTAACGGAGTATTTTATATTGCTATCCATTGAATGAGGCATATTAACAGTATAGCCTGCTTCAAATTCAAAGTTTCCAAGTGAAATGGCAATTGGTAGATATAATTGCAGGTTAAGCATACCATAAACATCTTTTGTGCTAACTGACGGGTCGGATATGTGGCTTCCGGAATAACCACTGCTTGAGTATTCTACTGTTTCAGAACCAAATAACATAAGCGCTTCAGGTTCAAATCTGATATTATTGTATTTTCCGAATCGCACGATAGTAATTTGTGAAAATAATTTTGGGGTGATATTTATTCCGAAATCCTTTCCAAATAAAAAATTTGTATTCAGGCGGAAGCCAATCCATTTGTTTTTTAAAGTAATGCCGGTATTCAGACTATTGTTAAAGAGGTATTCAAATGAGGTATCGGGCTGATAATAAAAATATCTGCTGTATGAAGCACTCAGTGCAAGGGTCTTTTTCCTGTTTAGCGCTTTGTAATACCCTGCCAGCAGGATGGTATTATTATATTTTGGATCAAGCTGGCTGTACCATATACCCGAAGCCCCAAGATAAAAACCTTTCGAACTGAACATAAACAACTGGCTGTTAATGTTATACATATCATCGCCTATTTCTCTTCCGGCATAAAAAGTTTGGTTTTCAAAAGTGGTTCCTGCATATAACACTAAGAAAGAATGATCAGGTTCGAGTAACCTGTCCACTTTTTTACTATCGCTTAAAATGTCATTGAGTAACGAATCAATTCTGTCAGTCTGCGCCGTTGCTATCATTGAAATGACAGAAAATATTGTTGTCAGTATTGCATTTTTCATGGCTTATTATATTAATTGAATTCCGGATCGTTTAAAAACAGGCCCGGATATACCATATAGATCATCCGGGCCATAACCCTCATACCTAAACCCTAATTTGTTTTTCCGCGTCTTTGCTGGGCATTTTCCTGATTCTGTTGCATTTGCTGACGCTGTTCTTCCGAGAGGCAATTGCGTACTTCATTTCTCTGTTGCGTACGTAATTCTCTGTTTTCCCTTAACATTTCGCGTTGCTGTTCACTTAACGATTCCATAAAGGCTTTGCGCCTTTGATTTCTGGTCATTTCCTTGTTTTCAAGAATTTTTTTCTGTTCGTCAGTAAGGGAAGCCCTGAATCTTTCTCTGTTTTGATCCTGTAATGCAGTTTGTTCTTTAACAGCCTGCTGTTCTTTTGTCTGTGTCTGTACCTTCTGCTGATTCTGCTCTTTTGTGCCAGACTGTTCTTTTACAGCATTCTGTTCTTTAACTGCTTCCTGTGTCCTGGTTTGATTCTGTTCTTTAACCTGATTTTTTTCCTGTACGGCAGTTTGTTCCTTTACAGTGTTCTGATTCTGTTTCTTAAGCTCAGAACCTGTATCAGCGTTCTGTGCAAAAACAAAGCCTGCTGTAAATAATAAGGCTATTGCACAACCTGTGATTTTTAAAATTAAGTTTTTCATAACATTTCATTTTTAAATTAGACATTCAAACATTTTAAAGGTTTTTCAACTATGGCTTTAAATGTTTATTCTGTCTATTATCCGAATGAAATGTATTTCACCCTAATTTTTTTATAATATTTTTTTTATGGGAAAATTGCAGAATATAATCCATGAAATCTGGCCTGTTCCATCATTCAACATTTGTGTCTTTTATAAAATATGATAAATACCCATTTTTATGTATATCCTATTTTATAGCTTTGTGTTTAATGATTGTATAAATATTGTTCACCATTAACATATTAAAATATTAAAATATGAAACAAGTATTATTCCTGCTGACCTTATCCATTTTATTATTTGTTGCATGTAAACCAAAAAACAAACTCGATCAGTCAAATCCGTTTTTCACTGAATGGAAAACCCCTTTTGGCGTTCCTCCTTTTGATAAAATTAAAAATGAACATTACAAACCGGCTGTTGAAGAAGGCATAAAACAGCATAATGCTGAAATAGAGGCTATTATCAAAAATTCAGCTAAGCCTGATTTTGAAAATACCATACTTGCGCTTGACAAATCAGGTGACCTGCTTACTATGGTAAGAAGTGTGTTTTTCAACCTTTCTGAGGCCAATACCAATGATACTATGCAGGCACTGGCAAGAGAAATAGCACCAATGCTTTCAGCTCATAATGATGACATTACGATGAATGAAGACCTTTTCAAGAAGGTGAAGCAGGTTTATGAAGAAAGAAATAACTCAGGACTTGATAAGTCACAGATTAGGGTTGTTGAAAAATATTATGAAGCTTTTGTCAGGAACGGAGCTAATCTCAGCAAGGAAGAAAAAGAAAAACTGCGCAGAATTAACGAAGAACTGACAGGTCTGCAGGTAAAATTCGGACAGAATCTTCTGGCCGAAACCAATAATAGTTTCAGATTAATCATTGATAATAAGGAAGATCTTGCCGGTTTACCTGAGAATGTAATTAATGGTGCAGCCGATGCAGCCCGTGCCGACAGCCTTGAAGGAAAATGGCTGTTTACCTTGCACAAACCAAGCTGGATTCCGTTTTTACAGTATTCTGAAAAACGTGATCTGCGCGAAAAAATTTACCGTGCTTATTTTATGCGCGGAAATAATAATAACGAATATGATAATAAGGCAATCCTTCGCCGGATAGCTGAGCTGAGGGCACAGCGGGCAGCATTACTCGGATTCAGGAATCATGCCGCTTATGTTATTGATGTCAATATGGCAAAAAAACCTGAAACAGTTTATGATTTTTTATATAGACTCTGGTATCCTGCTCTTGAGGTATCAAAACAGGAAGTTAAGGAAATGCAGGCTATCATTAATGCTGAAGGCGGAAAATTCAGGCTTGCCCCGTGGGACTGGTGGTATTATGCCGAAAAGGTGAGAAAACAGAAATACAATCTTGATGAAACCGAACTTAAGCCTTATTTTGAGCTAGCTCATGTAAGAGACGGAATGTTCTGGGTAGCCAATCAGCTTTATGGTGTTACTTTTACAAAAATCGATAATGTGCCGGTTTATCATCCTGAAGTAGAGGTTTATGAGGTAAAAGAAGCTGACGGAAAACATACAGGCCTGTTATACCTCGATTATTATCCGCGTGCCAGCAAAAGTGGAGGGGCATGGTGTACAACATTCCGTGATTCGAAATACCGGAACGGAAAGAAGATTTCTCCAATTGTATCTATTGTTTGCAATGTCACAAAACCGGCAGGCGATGTTCCGTCATTGCTCACCTGGGATGATGTTACTACACTGTTTCACGAATTTGGACATGCTCTGCATGCTTTGTTTGTTGACGGGCAATATGATATGACAGCCGGTAATGTGCCGCGTGACTATGTTGAACTGCCATCACAGATCATGGAAAACTGGGCAGCTGAACCAATAGTTTTGAAATATTTTGCAAAACATTATTTGACAGGTGAACCCATGCCTGATGAGCTGATTCAAAAAATTCAAAACAGCGGTAAATTTAACCAGGGTTTTGAAACCGTTGAATATCTTGCTGCAGCTATTCTCGACCTTGATTATCATACCATTAATCCCGGCGACAGTATCCCCGATGTTTTGGCTTTTGAAGAGAATTCAATGAACCGCATTGGCCTGATAAAAGAAATTATACCGCGTTATCGCTCTACTTATTTTGCTCATGCATTTGAAGGTGGTTATGATGCTGGTTATTATGTATATATTTGGGCTGCAGTGCTCGATGCTGACGCTTTCAATGCATTTAAACAATCAGGTGACATTTTTAATAAAGAACTGGCAGCAAAATTCAGAAAACATTGCCTTGCCGAAAGCGGAGAAGATGAAGGCATGATACAATACCGCAAATTCAGAGGTCAGGAACCTTCTGTTGAACCGTTACTGATTAAAAGAGGATTAAAATAGCTATTACTTTTTCACAGAGACCCTTAAGTCACTTTGCCACGTTGCTGTTTAATCCAGGTACGATGAATTTGTTAATTCATCGTACTTGGGATAAAACTTGTTTACAAGAAAATTATTTTTAGAGGAAATTAAAATAATTGAAAGTTAAGTAAAATAATTCACCACTGAGTACCCAAAGTGACACAGAGGAAAAACATTCTCCGTGTTTCTCCGTGCCCTCTCTGTGGTGAAAAAATTAAACGCCACCGAAAAGCACTACCGCCATTCTATCCGTTTAAAAAATACGATTATCCCAAGTAATAAGTAAAATAATTCACCACTGAGTACACAGAGTGACACAGAGGAAAAACATTCT
>CAZBCB010000037.1:0-12835 GCA_964489905.1 uncultured Bacteroidales bacterium | reverse complement strand
TTCGCCATTGTCGAGCCTCGGGCGTATATGAAGACCAACCATCTGGTAGTTTAAGCTGTATAATGTATCAAACATTGCCTTAGGATTAAAAAATCCGGGTTGTCTCCATTCAAATGTAGTACCTCCTTTCCCGCTTTTTTTGCCAAATATTCTCCATGTCGAATCGAGATGAAGTATGTCAGCGGGTATGCCAAGCTCGCGAAGTTTTCTTGCAAGCTGAATTACATAATACTGAGATGTCAGGTCTTCATGCCCCCATGTGCCGCCACTGTATGTTCCAACATGAAGCCCCAAAGCATACCTTGGCATCAGGGGAGTTCTTCCTGTAAGCATGGTATATTGTTCAATGATTGCTGTAAAAGCCGGTCCGTATATGAAATAATAATCGATTTCACCACCTGTTGCACTGAATGAGTAAGATTCAGTATCTGAATGTCCCATATCCCAATTCGATTTATATGCATTATGGAAAAATATCCCGTAGCCGCGGGTACTCATCATAAAAGGAACTGGTGAATAATTTGCTTTAAGTATGTTATAGGCACCTTCAATATGGTCAGCACCAATCCCACGGCCAACATTTAATTCAACTATTTTGCCTCTCTGATCAATAAAATCCATTCGCTCACCGAAGCCGAAAAAGTGCTCATCTGCAAATAATTGCTTAAAACAATAAGCAGTATCTCCTTTATAGACCATAGCATTATTAACACCGGCATCTGCATGAATAAGCCAGTACTGTTTATTGTAAACCTTCAGCTTAAAGGGGTTCAAAATGCCTTCAATAATCAGGTCATCAGTTTCAATTTTGAATACTTTTTTCTTTTGTGTTAAAGCATAAGACACCTGAGGCCATTGATATTTCACAACCATCCAGGGTTCATCATTTTCAAATTTGTTGTCTTTTGCTACCCGCACCCTGAACATTGAAGAATTACATAATTCTATTCTATACTGCTGATTGCCTGAGAAAATTTCTATTATATTGCCATTGCACTTAACATTATTATTGCTGTTATTCGAATAGGCAATACTTAACTGCAGCAAAAAAAATGTAGTGAAGAACAATAGCTTATTCATATCCTATTTGTTTAATAGTCCAAAATAAAAGTAAATGGTGCGTTTAACAGGTTCATTCAGAATATTCATTCTGCTTTCAGGACCGAGTACTGAAGCGTCTGCATCAATACGCGTAGCCATTTTTGTGCCTGTCGGCGGAATGCAATCAAGAAAAGAAATGTCACCGGGTGGTAATATAGGATGCGGTCTGGCGCCTGAGAGTGCATAAAAATCAAAGAGCCTGACAAATAAATTCTCATCCTGACTGATTATTAGAAATTTACCTTCAGTAGTATTGAATTCCATCCAGCTGACGTCAGCGTAATATCCTTTAAATTCAGGATATATCCATGGTTCCTGTCCTGTTTGTGTGTTATTGTATAGCGCTTCCCAGACATTGTATTCCACACCGTGGAGCCTGTTTTTCCATACTCTTACAGGTCCTTTACCCAACCATCTGACACCTATGATATTTGATTCGGGATAATCAAAACTTATGCCCGCATAAGGTACTTCACCCTGAAGCGAATATTTGTATTCAAGGCTAACCCAACCGTTGCTGTGCATTTTCCACCGGGTATATTCAAGATTTCCTTTAAATAACGATTCAATAACGTAAAAATCTTCCCCGGAATAATGTTTTATCTCTTTAAGTTCTGAAGAGCCGTAGCAAAGCAAAGGTCCGTTTTTAAACAACAATTCATTTCCGAAATGGTTTTTTACTTTTATTATATTTCCTGTTTTTTTATCAATTGTTATCGATATACCTGATGAAGTCACTGTAATAGTAGTGTCGGAAATCAAGGCTTCAGGCTTAGTATCAACTGACAATGATGTAAGCTCATTAACATAGCTGATATTTTTATTGATTTTCCAGCTCCACTTGTATATTTCCTCTCCTGGTGAAGAATATGCTGTTAAAAATAAAACATCGTATTTCCTCCATTCGACGGGTAATTCAAGTTTCAGTACTCCTTTCATACCAGGCATAATTTCGGGACCTTTAAAAGTATTTTCATATTTAACGATATATCCATTCTGTTTTTCCCATGGTTTGCGGAAATTGGCAAGTTCCAGACGAAACCGGCATTGGTTCAGACTGGTAAAATTATATTGATTTTCAACTTCAATTATGCCATCAAAATCTTCAGAAAGAGAGGCAAGATGAATTCGGACAGGAGAAAAAATTTCTTTTATTGCATAATAACTGCCTTCTTTCTGACGATAAGGCCCGAGTATCCCGTCATTGGCATTAACCCGGTTAACGTCGATCACTCCGTTTAAATCTGTGCGCACAATACCCTCATCAAGAAGTGCCCATAAAAATCCACCAGCAGAAAGTTTTTCGTTAAGCATCAGGTTCCAGAAATCATTTAATCCTGCGCCACCTCCGCCATCTTCCTGGCAATGAAGAAACTCAGTAGGCATGTATATCAGGGAATCTTTCAGGATATTAATGCAACTATAATAGTTTTCATAATGGTTACAGTCGATATGATTGAAAGCATTACCCGGTCTGTGATGTGCATGAATAACAGGGCGCCCTGACGGATCATATTTACCGAAATCATCGTCAAGGTCTTTGTTTGTTCCTCCTTCATTCCCGTTACTCCAGAATATAACCGACGGATGGTTAACGTCACGGATTACCATTTCTTTTACAAGTTTTTCACCAATAACCGTATCATAAGCATTCTGCCAGCCTGCCAGTTCGTCAAGGACATATAAACCCAGGGAATCACATAGGTCGAGAAAATCAGCGTCAGGTGGATAATGCGAACATCTTACTGCATTCATATTCATTTCACGCATGAGCTTTACATCCATCAGATTAATGTCATGATTTAGTGTGCGGCCGGTTTCAGGCCAGATGCAATGCCGGTTTATACCTTTCATTTTGATCTTTACCCCATTAAGATATACACCATCACCCGGACGAATTGCGATGGTACGAAAACCAAATCTTTCACGGGTTTTGTAAAGAACCTGGTTTTTAGAGATGAGTTCAATCAATGCATAGTAAAGATTGGGAGTTTCTGCAGTCCATAAAAGCGGATTATTGACTTTTGCTTTAATTCTTATAACTGAATCACCTGCCTTTGTTAAGGCTGAAGCAGTAGTAACCGTATTCCCCTTGCTGTCAATTATGGATGTTTTTATTGTTCTGCCTGCAGTAATGTTTTCTGTGAATACATCAATAAGAAAATTACCATCGGCATCTGCAGCTATGGCTGTGCGATGAATATGTTCCTTAGGGTACGATACGAGATAAACAGGTCGGAAAATACCTCCGAAAATCCAGTAATCGGCATAGCGTTCTGCACGGTTTACTGATTCATCAGCTGACATTTTGCTGACAATGACTTCCAGTTGGTTACCGGCAGATATTTTTACCATACCGGTAATATTGTATTCAAAACGATAGAATGCACCCTGATGTATTTCGCCGGCACGAGCACCGTTAATAAATACCTCTGCATCGGTCATCACGCCTTCAAAAACCAGATATATCACCCTGTTTTTCCATTGCTCAGGAACAGAAAAAGAATAACGGTATATGCCTTTTTCGTCAGCAAACTGAAACTTTTTTCCGTAAGTATGATAATCGCGTCCGTAATTGTAAGAGCCAAAACCTTGTTGTTCCCAGCATGAAGGAACTTCAATGGTTGTCCATTTACCGCTGTTTCTACCACCGGTACAATAAAAATCCCATGTTTTGGTATTATTATTGTCTGTCCCTGACAAATATATAATTTGCTTCTGTTCATGCTGTCCATTGGAGTGCTGAAGCATAAGGCAAAACAGCAGCGCAACAAATCCGAAAAATTTCTGTATCATTTCTATATTCAGCTAATAGGTTGAATCTTTCTTAATCCTAAATTTACTAAAGGTGCCGGTTTGTTGTATATTCTTTCCCATATTACCATGGCTGCTCCAAGAGCAGTGGCATTGTCAATTTCGGTTGTGTAAACTGTTTTACCGGGGATAAGTGTTGCAAGTAAACGGGTAAAAATTTCGTTCCGGCAAAATCCTCCTGAAATAAATATGGATTTGGTGTTGTCATCTGAAGGAATTATAAGCTGGAGCGAATTTAAAGCCAATGCTGTTAAATCGAAAACAAGCTGATGATATGCTTCACTGATTGATTGAAACTGTGTCAGGTCAACAGAAAGGTCTGTGTATTTTTCGGGCACACCCTTGCTGAAAAAGACTCTTTTCTTTCTACCTGAAATTGAAGCAAGCAAATGCTCATCAGGTGCAATCTCCTTGTAAAAATCCTTGTTGAGGTTAAAATATTGAGCAATATATTCAGCATTAACATCATGAATGTGCCCCATAAACAGTCTTGAGGATTTAACCTGTTTTTGCTGTGCGCTGAGATAACACAAAGTGTCATTTTTAAGTTGTCCGAGCGTAAGCGGTTCGCTGTTGAAAGGATTCATGAAAATACACCATGTTCCGGTTGATAAAAGGATAAAAGGCTCATTAATGGCTGTCAGGTAAGGAACAAGTGAGGACGAACTGTCATGAATACCTATGCCTGTGGGTATGAGATTTCCGTTAACGGAAATCTCAGCGATTGTATTATTGGATATAGGTTCGGGCAATTTTATATGTTCATCTTCAAGCCACTGGTGATATTTCATTGTATCAAAATCCCACATAGCTGTGTGGCATCCGATTGAAGTATATTCAGAGGTTATTTCTCCTGTCAGCAAATAACTCAGATATTGCGGAAAATGTAAAATATTACTTACCTTTTCAAAAATCCGGGGTTTTGTCCTCTTTAACCAGAGTATCTGCAGACCTGAATTAAGCATGCCAAGTGCCGGTGATGCTGTTTTTCTGCAAAATTCGTTTATTCCTCCATAGCGCTCGTAGAAATCCGATAAAACCTCTTCGGGCATGGGTTTAAGGTAATTATATACAGGTGTCAGGCGGTTGCCTTCCTTATCAAGGTAGGCGAGTGAAGCACCATAGGTAGTAAAATTTATCCCTCTTACAGAAAAATTTTTATTATTGACAAGGTCAGAAAGTGTTTTTATTATCCACTGTTCAACAGCTTCAATATTGTCACATGCAAAACCGTCATCGTCTTTAATTTCCGCAAATCTGATTTCTTCCTGATGAACCAGGTTGAGCAGGGTGTCAAAAAGCAACAGCTTTTTATTGGTTTTGCCAATGTCAAAAATTGCGATAACCTGAGTCATGTTATTGAATATTATCTTTTAAGCAATACGTCTTTTTCATATTGTTTAATCTCTTCTATGTAATCTTCTGCAACTGCGACATTATTAATAAAGCAGTAGTAATCATACACGGCACCAAACGGTTTGGTTTTCATGATTTCAAGCAGGGCCAGCCGTTCAAAGTTTTTCCCTGCTTCTTCATAGGCTTTTAGCTGTTGAGTTGGTTCAAGTAATGCAAAAAGAAAAGCAAGTTGTGCTGCACGGGTTCCTGCTACGTAAGCTCCGATACGATTGAGGCTTGCATCGAAATAATCAAGGCCTATGTTTACCCTTTTCAGGGCGTTGGCTCTGATAATTTCCTGAGCAATTAACTGAATTTCATCGTTAAAAATAACAACATGGTCGCTGTCCCATCTTACGCCACGGGTTATGTGCAGTAATAGTTCATCAACATATTGAAGTATGGAGGAAATTTTGTCGCCTACCTGTTCTGTCGGATGGAAATGTCCGTTATCAAGACAGATAAGTTTTTTATTTTGTATGGCATAGCCAAGGTAAAACTCGTGTGAGCCAACTACCATTGATTCTGAACCGATTCCGAATAACTTACTTTCGACAGAATCCTTAAGGTATTGTTTAGGGTATTGTTCAGCGAATATTTCATCAAGTGATTGTTTAAGGATTGATCGGTGTGTAAAGCGGTCGACCGGTGTATCCTTTGAACCATCGGGAATCCAGATATTATTTACAACAGGGTTATTAAGTTGCTTTCCCATTTCCGCTGCTATTCTGCGGCATCTTTTAACATGTTCAATCCAGAAATTACGGTGCTTTTCATTTTTACTCGAAAGTGTGAAGCCGTCATCAGCGTATGGATGGGAAAAGCAGGTCGGATTGAAGTCGAGTCCCATGTCATGCTGTTTAGCCCAGTCTATCCAGCTTTGATAATGTTTTACTTCAATCTGGTCACGGTCAATCTTCTCGTTTTGAAAATCACCATAAATTGCATGAAGGTTTAGTCTAAGCTTACCGGGAACAAGGCTTTTGACTTTTTCAATATCCTGCCTTAGTTGAGCGATAGTACGAGCTTTGCCCGGATAATTACCCGTAACCTGAATGCCACCACCACCGAGTTCGGCATCAGGTGTTTCAAATCCGCCTACATCATCAGCTTGCCAGCAATGAAGGCTTATGGTTACATCTTTCATTTTTCCGATTGCAGCATCTGTATCAACACCAATGGATTTATAACTTTCTTTGGCTGATTGATATGCTTTTTCAATAAATTCTTTTTTCGTCATAATATTTAGTTTATTTCAGATTTACAATAAAAGTTGATAGTATTAAAATAATAATACCCGACCATAATACGAGCAGGGTTTTTGCATTACAACCTTTCCATTCCTTGAGCAATATTCCCCAGATATTACTAATTGAAATATTCAGAGCCATAAGTATGCTCCAGCCGAAGATAGACATTTCAGCCGGCAATTTGCTCGACCCCATTCCGAAGAACTGAAACTGAAGAAACCACAGTATTCCCGCAAGTGTACAGAAAAACAGATTATTAAACAAAACCGGCAGCGATACATTGCTGTAGTCGCCAAGTGTTTTATTCTTAATATTGAGAAACATGCAATATATGAAATTGGTAATAAAACCACCCAGGAGAATAAAGATAAGAGATGGATTTTTCTGAAACAGAGGGTTAACACCGTGTGCCAGGGCAGCTTCTTCAATTGGTTTTCCAGCCTGAAAGCCAAAATTGAAACAGGCACTCATTACGCCCGAAAGGATTGCAATAATTATACCTTTTTTTAATGCAAATTCTTTTATTGCTGCCAATTTCTCCTCGGGACTGAGACCTTTGTTTTTAAGGGCACCTGCATAACCTATTATGACAATACCCAGTACGCAAATAGAAACGCCAATAATTATCAGAATACCTTCACGTGAACTAAAGAGGTTTTCACCCATGATTACCGGAGGTAAAAGCGTACCAAATGCTGCACACAGGCCAAGGGCAATACTCTGGCCCAGAGCAATTCCCAGATAGCGAACGGTTAGTCCAAAAGTCAAACCGCCAACACCCCAGAGTATCCCGAAAAATATAGCCCACAGTTTTGAAGTCATGGGGGCTGACGCGATGATGCTGAAAATTTCGCCCCGCGGAACCGTTATTAGTGCAAATACCCATGGAGCAATTATCCATGCTACAAGACCCTGAACAATCCAATAGGATTCCCATGCCCATTCTTTAACTCTTTTAAATGGAACATAAAAACTGGCAGCACCAATGCTACCCAAAGCAATTAATAAAATACCAGCGACAGGATTCATAAAAAAATTTTTTTATTTTTACTAATCTGGATAATGATTAATGTAAAAATATGCCTCATTATTAGTAATTTCAATATATATTTTGGGCTATTCTTTATACAAAATGATACAATATTCTGTTTATGGAAGATTATTTTAAATACCTGACTCATAATGCATATGATGAGGCATGGGGCCTTTACCTCACTGTCGGAGGATGTGCCAGAGTACAACCGGATTCGTTGTATCCGCCTGCTGGTCATCCAACCGGAT
The DNA here is from genome assembly GCA_964489905.1 of uncultured Bacteroidales bacterium. Taxonomy (GTDB): domain Bacteria; phylum Bacteroidota; class Bacteroidia; order Bacteroidales; family UBA10428; genus UBA5072. Next base: position 4,994 of record CAZBCB010000037.1, on the reverse strand, counting down.
ATAGCTTTAACTGGGAGAACGGAAGGATATTGAATGAATATCAGGTTAATTACATTACTGAAGGTGAAGGAATACTCGAGTTAAAATCTGGCAGATTTCAGGTAAAAGAAGGTTCTGTGTTGATTATCAGACCTGACCAATGGCATCGTTACAGGCCACTTAAGGAAAAGGGATGGAAAGAACACTATATTGGTTTTAAAGGTAAACTAGCACAGACCTTTCTGAATGAACGTTTTTTCAGTTCAAGATTGCCTGTAATACACATCGGATTTGATGAAAGAATTTTACAAACGTTTCATGATGTGATTCATATCATAAGAGATGAAAAGCCTGGTTATCATCAGGTGTGTGCCGGACTTGTAATTCATATTCTGGGATTAATAGGGTCAATTAAAAAGAATGAAAACTTCAGACATGGCAAAATTGAAAATATCATACAGAAAGCATGCATTATCATAAGGGATAACCTTGATAAAAACCTTAACGTTGAAGATCTGGCCGAACAATTAAATATAAGTTATTCATTATTCCGGAAATCTTTTAAAAGATACACCGGCCTGTCACCGGCACAATATCATCTTTCATTAAGGCTTAAGCAGGCCAATTTCCTGCTTGCTAACACTGATATGAGCATAAAGGAAATTTCCTTCCGTCTCGGTTTCTGTTCGGTTTATTATTTCAGTAAACTTTTTAAGGAAAAAAACCGGATGACCCCGACCGAATACAGAAGTATTTCAGCCGGAAAGAGGCAAATATGATATATCCTAAGCAGGTTGAATTTGTAAATTCATATTACTTGGGTTTAGCTGAAGCGATTTTGATAAAAACAGGAATTTTTTTCGTTATTTAACCTGATATTTATTATGTATATCTTTCTTTTGGCCCGGTGATTGTCCAAATTATGCAAAGCTTTTATCAAATCCGATAAAATAAACCATGAAATTTGAAATACAAAAAGTAATACTTTTGGACTTTAATGCATTTGAATCATTATGGATATATTTTCATCATACCCCAACCTGCAAGAGTTGATGGAACTAAAAACAGAAAATTCAGAATTTCTTCCATCTGTGAATGCTCACATACATACTCCGTATTCATTCAGCGCATTTGAAAAAACAGATGAAATTTTCATTAAGGCTTTAAAAGAAGGAGTTAAAGTTTTAGGAATTAATGATTTTTTTGTTGCTGATGGTTTTGATGATTTTGCCCGTCTGGCTGTGCAATTTAAAATTTTTCCCCTGTTTAATATTGAATTTATAGGATTGCTTTCTGAAGAACAAAAGCTACAGGTAAGGGTTAATGATCCAAATAATCCCGGACGTACATATTTTTCAGGTAAAGGATTACGTTATCCGTTCTCGGTAAGTGAACACAATGCTGTTAAATTGCAATATATCAGAAACAAGAGCCAGCATCATGTGAAGCTCATGATTGAAAAACTGCAGCAATGGCTTTCTGAAATCAGTTCGCCTTTTAGTATATCTTTTGATGAAATCAGAACCCTACTTGCCAGAGAACTTGTAAGGGAGAGGCATATAGCAAAAATGATCCGCATCAAACTTAATCAATATTTTTCTACCGAAGCCGATAAAAGAAATTTCCTCGCTAAACTTTACGCAGGTAAAGAATCAGCAGTCGACATTAATAACAATATTTTACTGGAAGAAGAAATCCGGAAGTATCTTTTAAAAATGGGAGGCATTGCATTTATCCCTGAAGATCCTGAAGCTTTTCTACCTCTCACTGAAATTATAAGTATAATAATTGATGCAGGAGGTATACCATGTTATCCCGTACTGCTCGATGATAATAAGGGAAATTATACAGAATTTGAGGCTGATTTCGGTAAGCTTCATCAGAGGCTTGCCGGGCTTAATGTAAAGATGGTTGAATTAATTCCTGTAAGAAATGATATAAAAGCAATTGAAAAATTTGTTAATTATTTCAATAATGCAGGGTTTGTTATTCTTTTCGGGACTGAGCACAATACTCCCGATATGTTGCCTCTTAATGTTACAGCCCGAGGAAATGTACCACTCAATGATAAACTGAAGCAAATATCATTTGAGGGATGCTGTGTGGTTGCTGCTCATCAGTACCTTGTTGCCAGAGGTTACAAAGGATTCAACAGTATTTCTGCAGATCATGCTGCTTCTGAAATAAAAAAAATGATAGATTTAGGAAAGACTGTAATTGAAAAATTTATCAACGGATAAAATATGGATGAACATATTAAAAAACTAATTTAGGTTTCACAACACTTTGGTTGCAATAAAAATCAGGTAATTGCCGGTGGCGGGAATACCTCATATAAAAACGATGACTTTTTATGGGTTAAAGCCAGCGGACAATCGCTTGCATCTATTGATGAAAAAGGGTTTGTGAAGCTTTGCCGGAATAAATTGAAAATAATCAGTAACAGAACATATAGCGATGATTCAGCCAAACGGGAATCGCAAATAAAGGCTGATTTATATGCAGCCATTGTTGAAGGGCAGGAGGGAAGGCCATCAGTTGAAACATCATTGCATGAGATTATTCCTTTTAAATTTGTAGTTCATGTACATCCCACACTTGTTAATGGACTTTTATGCAGCAAAAACTCTGCTTCGGTAGTAAGAGAAATCTTTGGTAACTCAGCGCTTTATATTGAATATACCGAACCGGGTTATGTTTTATTCAAAAAGACTTCGGAAAAAATCAGCCAGTTCATGGCCGAACATAATAAAGCTCCGCAGCTTATTTTCCTTGAGAATCACGGAATATTTTATTGTGCCGATTCAGCTGATGAAATCATCAGATTATCTGATGCCACCGAAAGCAAAATTGCAGTTTATCTAAATTGTAGTTTGCCTCAGTCGGGTAAAACCATCGATAACAAAGCAAATCTCTTGCTTCCGGCAATCAGGATGATGCTTACAGATAACCATCCTAAAATAGTCCGAATCAGGCATAATGAATTAATCGCACATTTTTATTCTGATAAAAAGACTTTTAGCCTGGTACAATCTCCTTTTACCCCTGATATGATTGTTTACTGCAAGTCAAAATTTTTGTATGTTGATACTGCCGGCAATGCTGAAACAATTATAAACAATATAAAAGATCAGATATTTCGTTTCAGAAAAGAAAACGGGTATGATCCGAAAATAATTCTTATTAAAGATATCGGGCTTGTTTCAGTAGACGATAACTGGCTTTCGGCGGAAATTGCTCTTGATGTTTTTGAAGATTTGATGAAAATAAGTTATTATAGTATGAATTCAGGAGGGCCGCGCTTTCTTACAGATGAGCAGATCAGATTTATTGATAGCTGGGAAGCTGAAAATTACCGGCGGCAAATATCAGTCGGTAATACATCTGAAAGTAATGTCAATCAGAAAATTGTTGTGATAACAGGTGCTGCCCAGGGTTTTGGAGAAGGCATTGCACGCAGTCTGATGAAAAAACAAGCCAATATTGTCATAGCAGATATTAATGCCGAAAAGGGACAAATACTGGCGAACGAATTAAATAATAACAATCCAAGAAATCATGCTGTTTTTATTAAAACTGATGTTTCAGATCCGGCAAGTGTGAAAAATCTGTTTTTTGAAACCGTCAAGGAATTTGGTGGCCTTGATGTATTGATTAGTAATGCGGGAGTATTACGTGCGGGTGACCTTGATGAAATGGAACCCGATACTTTTAATCTGATAACGGGCATTAATTATACCGGTTATTTTTTATGTGTTAAATATGCAGTCAGTATTTTAAAAACTCAGGCAAAATATCATAATTGTTATTACACAGACATCATACAGATTAATTCAAAATCGGGATTAAGAGGCAGTAATAAGAATTTTGCCTATGCAGGGAGTAAATTTGGTGGAATAGGACTTACACAATCATTTGCGCTTGAACTGATACCATACAGAATAAAAGTGAACGCAATATGCCCCGGAAATTTTTTTGACGGACCGCTGTGGTCTGATCCTGTTAACGGATTGTTTGTACAATATTTAAAAACAGGCAAAGTACCCGGAGCAAAAACAATAGATGATGTGAAGAAATATTATGAATCACAGGTGCCTATGGGAAGAGGCTGTAATATTGATGATGTGATGAAAGCTGTTTATTATTTGATTGATCAGCAATATGAAACGGGACAAGCTTTGCCGGTTACAGGAGGGCAGGAAATGCTAAAATGAATTAAAACCTCCCGTAAAGCACATATTCTTCAGTATTACAAAAAACCTGACTATAAACGTAAAAGTTAATACGGTTTGTTTCCATACGTCGGTTAAGCTGTAATACAGGATGGCCTTTTGGTACTTCAAAATATTCCTGCAGCTTTTTATCCGCCCTGAGAGCCATAATTTGTTGTTCTCCGCCTTTTATTTCTATCTGATAATGTTTTCTCAGAATATCAAAAAGCGATTTGTTTTCAAATGACCTGGATGTAAAACGGGGCAGATTAAGATTGGGTATCATGGTAATATCATAGAAAACCGGCTTGTCATTAACATAACGTAAACGTTCCATATATATGCACCCAAGTTCCTTTTCATATTCCGAAAGGCTGAAAGTAAATGCAAATGACCAGTTACGTACTTCAGGTTTAACAATGATTTTAGTTTTCAGATTTTCTTTACCTATAGCTGATGTAGTACCGGTAATTGAAAGGATGCCTACACCTTTTGGAGTTCCTGTTACAATACTTCCTTTACCCTGATGCTTTTTTATGAAACCTTCATTTACAAGTACATCGAGTGCTTTGCGTATGGTTGGACGTGTTACATTATATAATGTGCATAAATCATTTTCTGAAGGTAATAGCGTTCCTGGTTTGTATATTTCATCCTGTATATGCTTGCGGATGATTTCATAAACCTTGCGGTAACTGGGTATCCGTGTTGCAAGAGCCATGCTTTTGAATATTAATCATTTCAGTTGTAACAAATGTAATAAAAAATAAGTATTATTTATATTTGTTAATGTATTTTAATAAA